>CAYWVA010000097.1:0-2691 GCA_964461545.1 uncultured Rhizobiaceae bacterium
TTCCGTCGCGGCGAGCCGGGAGCGGCGATCGCGGCGGCGCCGCACCGGCTTTCCGGCACGTTGCGGGTCGGCGGCCAGGAGCATTTCTACCTCGAGGGCCAGGTGGCGCTGGCCATTCCGGATGAAAACGCCATGCTGGTCCATTCCTCGACCCAGCACCCCACGGAGATCCAGCACCTCGTGGCCAAGATGCTGGGGATCTCGGATGCTCAGGTCGAATGCGTCTGTCGGCGCATGGGCGGCGCCTTCGGCGGCAAGGAGTCCCAGGCCGCCCAATGGGCCTGTCTCGCCGCCCTGGCCGCCAGCCTTACCGGCCGACCGGCCAAGGTGCGGCTCGACCGCGACGACGACATGATCCTGACCGGCAAGCGTCACGACTTCCGGATCGATTACGAGGTGGGCTTCGACGATGACGGCCGGCTTGCCGGCGTGGACGTCGAACTCGCCTCGCGCTGCGGTTGCTCGGCCGACCTGTCGCTCGGTGTGAACGACCGCGCCATGTTCCATGCCGATAACAGCTATTTCTACCCCGCAGCCCGCATCTATTCACATCGTGTGAAGACCAATACCGTCTCGAATACGGCGTTTCGCGGCTTCGGTGGCCCGCAAGGGATGATGTTCGCCGAGCGCGCCATGGACGCCATCGCCTACACGCTCGGCCTTGATCCGCTCGATGTGCGCAAGCGCAACCTCTACGGCCCGGGCCGTAACGTCACGCCCTATGGCATGGCGGTGGACGACAATATCGCGCCGGAGCTTGTCGACGACCTTGAGCGCAGCAGCAACTATCGCGCCCGGCGCCGAGCCGTGCGCGCCTTCAATGCAGAAAACGCCATGCTCAAGAAGGGGTTGGCGCTCACTCCGGTGAAGTTCGGCATCTCGTTCACACTCGTCCACCTCAACCAGGCGGGAGCGCTTGTCCACGTCTATACCGACGGCTCGGTACAGGTGAACCATGGTGGCACTGAGATGGGACAGGGCGTCTATATCAAGGTGGCGCAAGTCGTCGCCGAGGTCTTCGGCATCGCTATCGAGCGGGTGAAGATCACCGCCACGACGACCGCCAAAGTGCCCAACACCGCGCCGACCGCCGCCTCGTCGGGCTCCGATCTCAACGGCATGGCAGCCAGACGGGCCGCTGAGGCCATCAAGCGGCGCATGGCCGATGTTGCAGCCAAAGCCCACCGGGCAAGCCGCTCCGACGTGGTCTTCGCCCACAACCAGGTGTTCGTGGCCAACCACGAGATGAGTTTCGGCGAGCTTGCCAAGAAGGCCTTTCTCGCGCGCGTCCCTTTGTCCGCCACCGGTTTTTATGCCACGCCCAAGATCAGCTGGAACCGCGACCGGCGCGAAGGGCGGCCGTTCTACTACTTCGCCTATGGGGCGGCCTGCTCCGAAGTCACCGTCGATGTCGTTACGGGCGAGATGCGCGTTGACCGCGTCGATATCCTCCATGACGTCGGCCGGTCGCTCAACCCGGCGGTCGACCTCGGCCAGATCGAAGGCGGCTTTGTCCAAGGGATGGGCTGGCTGACCACCGAGGAACTGGTCCATGACGCAGATGGAAGACTCAAGACCCATGCGCCCTCGACCTATAAGATTCCGACCGCATCGGATGTCCCGGCCGACTTCCGGGTGACGTTCTGGCGCTCCCAAGGCAACCGGCAGCCGACCATCTATCGCTCCAAGGCAGTGGGCGAGCCGCCGCTCATGCTGGCGGTCTCGGTGTTCTCCGCCATCACCGACGCCATCGCCAGCCTGGCGCCGGGCGTGGTGCCGGAACTCGATGCCCCCGCCACGCCGGAGACAATCATGCGCGCGGTCAAGGTTGTCGCTGCCAGGAGCCGCGGGCCATGAAAGTGTGGGTGGCGATTGAAGAGGGGCTGAAGCAGCATGGCCGCTGCGCCATGGTGACGGTAGCGGCCGTCCAGGGCTCGGCACCGCGCGAGGTTGGTGCGCGGCTGGTCGTCATGCCCGACGGTGGATTCCGCGGCACGATCGGCGGCGGCGCGCTTGAATGGCGCGCCCTGGCTGAAGCCCGGACGCTGCTCGCCCAGGACGCGCCGCAGGCACGATTGCGCCGCCAGGCCCTGGGACCGGAACTCGGCCAGTGCTGCGGCGGCTCGCTGCACCTGCTAATCGAGGTTTTTGACCGCTCGACGGCCGCTGAGGTGGCCAATCTGGCAGCCTGTGAGGCCGGCGGCGATTTTGCGACCCGCGGCCGGATGGCAGGCAAAGCGCTGGCCCGGACGATCCTCGATGGCCCCGAGACCCCACGACTCCTAGTGGAGATTGGCTCCGACGGCGCCATCATCGAGACCTTTGCCCGCCACAGTCGCCCGCTTTACCTTTTCGGCGCCGGTCATGTCGGCCGGGCACTGGTTCTGGCGCTGGCGTCGCTGCCCTTCGACGTCACCTGGATCGATCCCCGCCTCGAGGCTTTTCCCGCCGCCATGCCAGCAAACGTCCGCGCCGTGCATCTGCTCGATCCTGCCGCCGCGCTGGCTGGCGTGGCCGCCGGCGGGTTCGTGCTGGTGATGACCCACAGTCACGCCCTCGATCTCGAGATTATTCATGCCGCCCTGGCAGCCGAGCACTTCGCCTATGTGGGGCTCATCGGCAGCGCCACGAAGCGTGCCCGCTTCCTCCATCGGCTCAGAGGCACCAGCCTCGCTGGCGAAGCGCTGTCGC
>CAYWVA010000097.1:2791-8195 GCA_964461545.1 uncultured Rhizobiaceae bacterium
GCCCGCTTCCTCCATCGGCTCAGAGGCACCAGCCTCGCTGGCGAAGCGCTGTCGCTGCTCGTATGCCCGATCGGGCTCGCCGGCATCGCCTCGAAGGCGCCGGCCGCCATCGCGGCGTCGGTCGCCGCTGACCTGCTCATCCGGCACGAGACTGAAGGGTTGTGCAAAGAACTTGTCGCGGCCATGGCCGAGAGGGCCTAGGGTATGGCCAGTCGGGAGACAGAGTTAGGCATGATCCAAGGTCGAGGAGACCGACCGGACGGCGCGCCCAAGTACCTGCTCGAGGCGCACAACATCGTCAAGATGTTCGGAAGTTTGGCCGCCAATGACGATGTCAGCCTCATGGTGACCCCGGGCGAAATTCACGCGTTGCTGGGCGAAAACGGCGCCGGCAAATCCACTTTGGTCAAGATCATCTATGGGGCGCTGCAGCCCAATTCGGGCGAGTTACGCTGGCGGGGCTTGCCGGTCAGGATCGACAATCCGGCAGCCGCACGCAAGCTTGGCATCGGCATGGTGTTCCAGCACTTCTCCCTGTTCGAAGCGCTGACCGTGGCAGAAAACATTGCCCTGGCTCTGCCCGGCGCCTTCGATCTCGCTAAGCTGTCGAAGCGCATTGCGGCGGTCTCTGTCGACTATGGCCTGCCGCTCAATCCTTCCCGGATCGTTGCCGATCTGTCGGTCGGCGAGCGCCAGCGCATCGAGATCGTGCGCTGCCTGCTGCAGGAGCCGCGGCTGCTCATCATGGATGAGCCCACCGCGGTGCTGACACCGCAGGAGGCCGAGCAGCTTTTCGTCACGCTCAAACGCCTGGCCGGCGAGGGCTGCGCCATTCTCTACATCAGCCACCGCCTGGAAGAGGTGAAGCGTCTGTGCCACACCGCCACGATCCTGCGCCTTGGCAAGGTCGTGGCCACCGTCGATCCCGCCAAGGAGACGGCGGCCAGCCTCGCCCGGCTGATGGTCGGGACCGACGTCCATGCGGTGCGCGCCGGGGCGGCCCAGGCGGGCGGCTCAGCACTTCTGGCAGTGGCCGGGCTCGATGTTCCCGCCGACGGACCCTTCGGCGTGTCGCTGAAGCACGTTTCCTTTGAGGTCCGGGCGGGCGAGGTGTTGGCCATCGCCGGCGTGGCCGGCAACGGCCAGTCTGAGCTTTTCGAAGCGCTGTCGGGCGAGCGCACCGTCTCCGCACCTGGGGCCATACGCATTGCCGGTAAGCCCTGCGGCCATCTGGGCGTGACCGACCGCCGCCAACTCGGGGCCGCCTTCGTACCTGAAGAGCGTCTCGGCCATGGTGCAGTGCCGGGCTTCACTTTGACCGACAACGTGCTTTTGACCAGGTTTGCGACCGATGCCGACCTGGTCCGCGGCGGCTTTCTCAACCGCGGCGCCACGACCTCCATCAACGATCGCATCACAAAGACGTTCGACGTACGCAAAGGCAAGCCCGATCCGGAAGCGCGCGCGCTGTCTGGAGGCAACCTGCAGAAGTTCGTTGTCGGGCGCGAACTCGACCGCAGTCCAAAGCTCCTGGTCATCAACCAGCCGACATGGGGCGTGGATGCCGGTGCCACGGCCGTGATCCGTCAGGCGCTGATCAACCTGGCCCGGTCGGGTTCGGCGGTCGTGGCGATCAGCCAGGATCTCGATGAGATCTTCGAGGTCGCCGACTGCATCGCCGTCATCTCGCGTGGCGAGCTGTCTTCGCCCAAACCCGCCGGCGAGACAAACCGCGAAGAGATCGGCCTGCTCATGGCCGGCGCCCACGAGACAGCCTTGCGCCCGACCGGCACCAGCGGGGAGGTCGGCCATGCGGCTGGTGCTTGAGAGGCGCTCCGAGCACTCCCAGCTCATGGCCGTCCTGTCGCCGGTCATCGCCATCGGGCTCACCGTCCTTGTCGGCGCCGCCATCTTCGCCCTGCGCGGGGTCGATCCTCTCTACGGCCTCTATATCTATTTCATCGACCCGCTCACTACCTTGTGGTCGCTCGAGCAGTTGGTGGTCAAGGCGACGCCGCTCATTCTCATTGGCGCGGGGCTTGCCGTCTGCTTCACTGCCAATGTGTGGAACATCGGTGCCGAAGGCCAGCTCACCATGGGGGCCATCTTCGGCAGCATGGTGCCGGTGCTGTTCACCGGCTGGCAGTCGCCATTGGCGCTAGCGACCATGATGGTCCTCGGTTGCCTCGGCGGCATGGCCTGGGCGGCCATTCCGGCCATTCTCAAGACCCGCTTCGGGGCGAGCGAGATCCTCACCAGCCTGATGCTGGTCTATGTCGCCCAGCTGTTTCTCGACTGGCTGGTGCGCGGCCCGTGGCGCGATCCGATGGGCTTCAATTTTCCCAAATCAGTGACGTTCCAGGATTGGCACCTGATGCCCACTTTCGGCGGCACGGTGCATCTGGGATCGCTGCTTGCCGTGCTGGTGGTGATTATCCTTGCAGTTGTAGTCGGGCGGACGATGACCGGCTTTGAAGTGAAGGTGCTGGGTAACGCCCCTCGGGCCGGGCGCTTTGCCGGATTTTCCCGTCGCCGCGTGGTGATCTTCTGCTTTCTGCTGTCGGGCGGGCTTGCCGGATTTGCCGGCCTGGCCGAGGTGGCCAGCACCGTCGGCCAGCTCCAGCCCACGATCTCGCCCGGCTACGGCTTCACTGCGATCATTGTGGCGTTTCTCGGCCGCCTCAATCCAGTAGGCGTGCTGCTCGCCGGCTTCCTGCTGGCTGTGAGCTATCTCGGCGGTGAGGCGGCCCAGATCACGCTTGGCATCTCCGACAAGATCGCCAGGGTTTTTCAGGGCATCCTGCTGTTCTTCGTTCTGGCCTGCGATACGTTGATCCTCTATCGCATCCGGTTTGAGGCGGCGGCGCGCGCACCGCGCCTGGCCCCGCAGGAGCAGAGGCCATGAGCGGGCTTGAAGCCGTCATCCTTACCATCATCACCGCCGCCACGCCGCTGTTGCTGGCGGCCCTGGGCGAACTCGTGTCGGAGCGCTCAGGGGTGCTTAATCTCGGCGTCGAGGGCATGATGGTGATGGGGGCGGTGTGCGGCTTCGGTGCTGCCTTCGTGTCCGGCTCGCCGTGGCTTGGTGCCCTGGCCGCCATCGGCGCCGGCATGGGGATGGCGCTGTTGTTCGCGCTTCTGACTCTTACGCTGGTAGCCAACCAGGTGGCGACGGGTCTGGCGCTGACCCTTCTCGGTCTCGGCCTATCCGGCCTGATAGGGGAGGCATTTGTCGGCCAGCCGGGCGTCCGGCTGACCAAGATCTTTATTCCCGGCCTGACCGATATCCCGGTCATCGGCCGCATCCTGTTCGGTCAGGACCCGCTCGTCTATCTGTCGCTCGCCCTCACCGGCGCGGTCGCCTATGTGCTGTTCCGCACCCGGCTCGGACTCACCATCAGAGCGGTCGGCGACAACCATCAATCGGCCCATTCGCTGGGCTACCAGGTGATCACCACCCGCTACGGCTGCGTTCTGTTCGGTGGCGCCTGTGCCGGCCTGGCGGGCGGCTATCTGTCGCTTGCCTACACGCCGCAATGGATCGAGAACATGACGGCGGGGCGCGGCTGGATCGCCATCGCGCTCGTGGTCTTTGCCTCCTGGCTGCCGCTGCGGGTGGCGCTGGGCGCCTATCTGTTCGGCACCGTGATGATCCTCGGTTTCTACGTTCAGGCTCTCGGGATCGGTATTCCGTCGCAGTTCCTGTCGTCGCTGCCTTACCTAGTCACCATCGTGGCCTTGGTGGTGATCTCGGGCAGTCGTATCCTGACGCGCGTCAACACACCCGCCTGCCTCGGCCAGTCGTTCGTGCCGGAGCGCTAGCTCTGAATGCCATCCGCCTGTCGTGGCCGGGGCGGATGGGTTAACAATCGGTCGCATTGGAACCGTCTAACCGGGAAGGGAAGGAGTCACCAATGATCAAATGGACAAGTCTCGCTGCCGCGGTCGCCCTGGCCACATCGCTCGGCACGGCATCGGCACAAGAAAAGATCAAGGCCTGCTGGATCTACGTCGGACCCATCGGCGACCACGGCTGGAGCTATCAGCACGACCAGGGCCGGCTTCACGTGGAACAGGAACTCGGCGACCGGGTGCAGACCGTCTACATCGAGAACGTGTCGGAAGGGCCGGACGCCGAACGGGCTATCGAACGGCTGGCGCGCGACAACTGCGCCATCGTCTTCACCACCTCATTCGGCTTCATGGAGCCGACCATCAAGGTGGCGGCAAGGTTCCCCGACATAAAGTTCGAGCATGCCACCGGCTACAAGCGGACCGACAACGTCGCGACCTACAATGCCAAGTTCCATGAGGGCCGCTACGTGATCGGCCAGATCGCGGCGCGCGTGTCGCAGACCGGAACGGCCGGCTATGTCGCCTCCTTCCCGATCCCCGAAGTGGTGTCGGGCATCAACGCTTTCATGCTCGGAGCCCAATCGATCAATCCGGACTTCAAGGTGCGCATCGTGTGGGTGAACAGCTGGTATGACCCCGGCAGGGAAGCCGACGCCGCCAAGGTGCTGTTCGGCCAGGGCGCCGACATCATCACTCAGCATACCGACTCCACGGCGCCGCTGCAGATTGCCGAAGAGGAGGGCAAGCACGGCTTCGGCCAGGCGTCCGACATGATCAGGTTTGCGCCCAAGGCCCAACTCACGGCCATCATCGACGACTGGTCCGGCTATTACGTCGAGCGCGTCAAGGCGGTGCTTGACGGCACCTGGGAGCCGGTCGACGTGTGGGGCGGCCTCGATAGCGGCATGGTCAGCATGGCGCCGTTCACCAACGTGCCCGACGACGTGGCCAAGATGGCGGCTGAGACTACGGCGAAGATCCAGTCTGGGGAGCTGCATCCGTTTACCGGTCCGATCCACAACCAGGCCGGCGACCTGGTCGTCGCCGAGGGCGAGACGCTTTCCGACCCAGATGTCCTGGGCATGAATTGGTATGTGCGGGGGATCGACGACCGGTTGCCGAACTGAGGCCTTCTATCATCTTTCGGCGAGCCGACGGCGAGACCGGGGGACCCAGCAAATTACTGGGTCGCCCGGTCAAGCCTGGCCATGACAAGCTGGAAGGCAGTCATCGCAATGACAACGGCCCTCATGCAACCAAAGCTAGCTTGAGGGCTTTCCCACGCCTGGATGAGTGCACGCCACGATGAGCGCCTTCATCGCTGACTGGCTGAATCTGCTGTTTCGCTGGGCGCATCTGGTCGTCGCAATCGGCTGGATCGGTACGTCATTCTATTTCATCTCTCTCGATCTAGCGTTGCGCAAGCGCGACTCCATGCGATCAGGCGTTGCCGGAACGGCCTGGGAAGTACATGGCGGCGGCTTCTATCACGTCGAGAAATACACCTCCGCCCCGAAGGACCTGCCGCAAGACCTTATCTGGTTCAAAT
>CAYWVA010000098.1:0-8108 GCA_964461545.1 uncultured Rhizobiaceae bacterium
CGAAATCCTGCGCGGCCTCGACCTGGGCACCTGCTCCGGTCTCCTGCGCAGAAAGACCCGCCGTTCGCTCGAACGTCCACAGCACGTAAAGGCTTATGAGCAGCACGACGAAGTAGCCGACAACGGTGAAGCGGCCACGAATTCTCGTGCAGGAACGTGGAGCCAAGTCACTGCATCAAGCGTTTGTCTGTCCGCGGAGAGCCTGTGGATGATCGGCCCCGAAGTGCAGCCTTACTTTGCTCTCCTCATTCTGGGGGCGGTCTTCGTCGGGTTCCTTGCAGAGCGCTTCCCTCCTGCCGTGATTGCAGCGGCGGGGGCGGCCGCCTTTCTCGCCTTCGGCATCATCTCGACCGAGGAGGCGATGTCGGTTTTCTCCAACAGCGCGCCCATCACCATCGCAGCCATATTCATCCTGTCCGGCGCCCTGGTGCGCACCGGCACTCTCGAAGCGTTTGCGTCCTACGTGCTGGAGCTGGCGGCGACACGGCCCGCCGTCAGCGTCGCAGCCATGCTGGGTGCGACCGTGGCGGCCTCCGCCTTCATCAACAACACGCCCGTCGTGATCGTGCTGATCCCGATCGTCATACGGCTTGCTGCGGCGGTCGGCGAGGTGCCATCGCGCCTGCTGATCCCGCTGTCCTATGCCTCGATCCTCGGCGGCACCTGCACGCTGATCGGCACCTCGACCAACATCCTTGTGGACGGCGTAGCGCGAGCGCAGGGGCAGGCGCCATTCTCGATCTTCGAGATCACGCCGGTCGGTCTGGTGGCCGTTGCGGCTGGCGCAGGCTTCATGCTGATCGCGGCGGGCCGATTGCTGCCTGCACGGGCGGCTATTACGAGCACGATCGCCTCCGGGCAGGAGCAGGAGTTTCTGACTGAGTTGACGGTCCGCGAAAACTCGAGCCTGATTGACCAGGAGATCGGCAAGGCTCCCGCCCTCCGCGTGCCGGGCCTGCGCGTCCGGGCCTTGAAGCGCAAGAACGAAGTGCAGCGGCGCGACCTCTCCTCGATCAGGCTGGCGGCAGGCGACCGGCTGGTGATCGCGGCGCCGGCCTCGGAGATCCTGACGCTCAACGACCGCGAAGACCTCATCGTGGGAGCAGCACCGCAGATGCCCAGGGATGCTGAAAGCATCGTCGTCGAGGCAGTGCTGGCGCCGAGCCGCCGCGGCGCCTACCGGACGCTTTCAGATTACGCGCTGACCGCGCGCTACCGGGTCGTTCCACTGGCCGTGCATAGGCACGGTCACCTGGCGGGCCCGGATCTCACCTCGATCCGCCTGCGCAGCGCCGACACGCTGCTGCTCGAAGGGCCCCCAGCGGGTCTTGCCGCGCTTGGTGCCGACGGCGAGTTCATCAATGTAAGCCCGACCCAGGTGCGTTCGTTTCGTCGCAGGAAGGCGCCGCTGGCCATTGCCGCCTTGGCGGGGGTGGTGCTCCTGGCCGCACTCGACGTCATGCCGATCGGCGGCCTAGCGCTGATTGCCGCTGCCCTCATCCTGATCACCCGCTGCATCGATCTCGACGAGGCGCTGGCTTCGATTGACGGCGGCGTGCTCGCCCTTATCTTCGCCATGCTGGCGATCGGCATTGGGCTCGAGAACGCGGGCGCGATTGGGCTCATCGTCGAGGCGATCGGCCCGGTGCTTGGGGCACACCCGCTCCTGCTGCTGATCGGCATCTATTCCCTGGCCTCGCTTCTCACCGAATGCGTCACCAACAACGCGGTCGCCGTCGTCCTCACCCCGCTTGCCATTGCGCTGGCGGCCGATGCCGGGCTTGACCCCCGACCATATGTGGTCGCTGTGATGTTCGGGGCGAGCGCGAGCTTCGCCACGCCGATTGGCTACCAAACCAACACTCTGGTCTACGGCGCCGGCGACTACCGCTTCATCGACTTCGTCAGGATCGGGGTGCCAATGAACCTGATCGTCGGTGCCGCCACCTGCGCCGCGATCTGGCTTATGATGGTTGTGTAGGACTTGGAGGTTGGATCGCAGCCTCTCTCCCGCCGCCAGTTAGCCTGCCCGGTTCCACGCTCTCAGCAAGAAGCTGCGACATTCCGCGGGCTTAGGGCGCCTTGGGCCACTCTGAGACGCCTCTCAGGTTCGCTTCGAGGGGGCCGCGGAGGCCATATTCTCAGGCGGGGCCTGTGCGTCGGTTAGCTTGTGGTCCAATCGAACGACGATCCCCGAGCGGCGAATTGCTGGCTATTCCGCAGACTTGGCGACGGTGGAGCGGCGCAGTGCGCAGGCGCCCGGAAGCGCACCGCCGCGGTCGGTCTGGATAGCTGCGCCCGGCGATGGCATGCAGTCCGCACCGGAGCCGCACGTGATGACCGACGCCAAGATCGAACAGCTGCCTGAAGGCGTGCACCACGCCGGCCCCAACTTGTTGGTGCAGGTGCGGGGCGCGAGCCGGAGTTGGGGCGGTGTTCGACTGGTAACGCGAGTCCAGCAATGCCGCCAGGGGGCTGCGGTGTTCGGGCTCACAGTCGAGCGGATCACAGAGGATAGCAGGGCGATCTATCGGATTCCCTCGGTGCCGGTCTGACGGCCCGGTCGGACCGCACAGCCTGATAGGGGCCGCCCACCGAGGCGGCCCTTACCGGTTCCGGGCCGCGTCGACACCACCGGGGTTTCCCTGGGAGAATGCTCCGGCCGCGAGTCCCTGAGACCTGTTTAGTCCCGTGTTGTGTCCGTCAAGTTCTGCAAAATGGTAGCCGGTGATGCGGGCATGGGCGGCAGCATGAGTTCCAACCAGCCCCGACATACCAGTCAGCCGTCAGGTGCCGTTGCGGTTGGCCTCTGCGGTTCTGCGTCCTTTGAAGGACGTTGCCTGCGGCGATGCAGTAGTCGGCTGCCCAGGTGCGGGTGAACACGGCGATGCGGGAACAATTTTGCCTTCTTTCCGGGGCCTTGCACGCTCGGGCATTCGCTTGTCGCCCCGAAGCGCTTGGTCCAGTCCGCGTCGCAGTTCGTCGGTCTCAGTGTCCCGTACAAGTTGATCCACCTGGCTCTGAAACTCCTGCGCCGTGCGACGCAGAAAGCCCAGGGCCCGTGCCGCTGTTCGAATGGCCTCCGGCAGCTCCTTCGGGCCGAAGAGGATCAGCGTGACCAGAGCGATCACCATCAGCTCCATACCTGAGATGCCCATCATGTGGAGGCGTGCTCCTCTCGTAGTATGGCGAAGTGCCGCCAGGCCTTCCACGGCAGGCGCACACGGTCAGAAATTCGATAACCCGCCGGTGTTGGGGAGATTGCTTCCATCATCCGATATCCTTTGCCGCCGACGAGATCCCCGAGAGACCCCCGCCGCCCGACAGCGTCCGGCGCCGAGCCCGCCAGTCGCCGAGGAAGAGCAGGATCGGTGCGGCGATGAAGATCGACGAACTTGTCGCCACGACCACTCCGAAGATCATCGGCACGGCAAAGCTGGCGACTGCAGGCCCGCCCCAGATGGCCATCGGCAGCAGGGCGAGGAAGGTCGTCAGCGAGGTGAAGATGCAGCGCGCCAGCACCTCGTTGATGCTCTTATCGATCAGCTGCCGCAACGGCATTGACTTGTAGAGGCGCATGTTCTCGCGCATGCGGTCGTAGACGACGACCTTGTCGTTCACCGAATAGCCGATGATGGTCAGAAGCGCTGCAATGGCGGTGAGGTTGAAGTCGAGGCCGGTCAGGGCGAAGAAGCCGACCATCTTCGTCGTATCAAGCGCCAGCGTGGCGATCGCGCCGACGGCGAAGTGCCACTCGAAGCGGAACCAGATGTAGCCGAGCATGGCAAGGCTCGCGAGCGCCACGGCAAGAATACCTGAGCGTGCGAGTTCACCGCTGACCTTCGGCCCAACCACGTCGGTGCGTTCGACGCTCGCACCGGGCACAGTCTTGGCAATCGCCTGCCGCAGGGTCTGCACCGCCGCAGTCTGCGCCTGCTCGCCGCCGGCCTGGCGCTCGACCCGGATGAGAACCCCGCGGTCATTGCCAATGTTTTGCAGCGCGACCTCGCCCAGTCCGAGCCCCACGAGGCTTGTTCTCAACCGGCCGAGGTCGGCCACTCCGGGCGTCTGGACCTCCATCTGGATGCCGCCCTTGAAGTCGATGCCGTAGCTGAGGCCTGGATGGATGAAGAGGCCGATCGAGGCGAGCGACAGCAGGATCGACAGGCCGATGCCGAGAAAGCGCGCTCTCATGAAGGAGATTGTGGTAGCTTTCGGCGCGATCCGCATGAGCGGCTTGATCTCGAGCGTCTTCAGGCGTCGGCGGCGCACGACCTCGGCCATAATGATGCGCACCACCGCCACCGCGGTGAACATCGATATCACGATGCCGAGCATCATCGTGATGGCGAAGCCCCGAACCGGTCCCGAGCCGAACGAGAAGAGGAGTGCGGTTGCGATCAATGTGGTGACGTTGGCATCCACGATCGTCGCGTAGGCGCGACGAAAGCCGAGGTCGAGCGCCTTGAATGCGCTGGCCCCCTTCCTCGTCTCCTCGCGGATGCGCTCGTTGATCAGAATGTTGGCATCGACGGCAAGCCCTATGCCGAGGATGATGCCGGCGATCCCGGGCAGGGTCAGCGTCGCGCCGAGCAGGCTCAACGCGCCGAAGGTGAGGACGATGTTGAGCCCCAGCGCCAGATTGGCGATCAGGCCCCAGGTTCCGTAAAGAGCGACCATGAAGCCGACGACGAGGGCGAAGCCGGCGAGCCCGGTGTAAATGCCCATGGTGATGGAGTCGCTGCCGAGATCGGGCCCGACGCTGCGCTCCTCGATGACGGTCAAGGGGGCTGGAAGAGCGCCGGCGCGCAGCAGCGCCGACAGGACGACGGCATCGTCGACGGTGAAACTCCCGCTGATCTGGCCCGAACCGCCGATGATCGGTTCGCGGATGACCGGGGCGCTGAGAACCTTGCCGTCAAGAACGATGGCAAATGGCCGGCCTACGTTCGCTGAAGTGATCTCGGCGAACTGGCGAGCCCCGACTCCGTCGAACCGGAACGAGACGATCGGCTCGCCGGTCTGCTGATCGAAGCCGGCACTGGCGTCGGCCAGGCGCTCGCCGCTGATGGCCACGCGATCTTCGACCGGATAACGCATCCCCTCCGCATCGGCCAGGATGGAAACGCCGGGCGGGGCGCTCCCTTCGACCGCCACTCCCTCGGCCAGCATGTGGAAACTCATCTGTGCGGTCGAGCCGAGCAGTTCGCGCAGCCGGGTCGGGTCTTGGAGGCCGGGCAACTGCACCAGCATTCGGTCGGGGCCGACCCGCTGGATGGTGGGCTCGGCGACGCCGACCTGGTCGACACGCTGGCGGACGATCTCCAGGCTTTGCTCGACCGCGGCGTCGATCCGATCGCGCAATCCGGCCTCGGTCAGGCGGACCAGGATCGTATCGTCTTCGCTTCGAACCTCGACATCGGGAGTTCCGTCGGCGAATGTCGTCGCGCCGACGCTTGTTGCCAGCCCGCGCAAGATGGGCAGTGCGCGGGTGAGCTCGGCTGGATCGCCGAACCTGACGGCAATCGCGCCCTCAGTAAGGCGGATCGACGCAGGCCGAATGCGTTCGGCCCGCAGGCGGCTTCGAGCATCGTCGAGCAGGCTGTCGAGACGGCTCGCCTTCAGCGCCTCGGCATCGACTTCCAGGACAAGATGGGAGCCACCGCGCAGATCGAGGCCGAGCGTCACCTGCTGCTTGGGCAGCCAGTCGGGCAACGCCGCAAGCTGTTGAGGTGCAAATAGATTGGGCAGAGCGGCACCGATGCCGAACAGGATGATGGCGGCATAGACGGCAAGCACCCAACGGGAGGTGCGCATGGGTAAGTACTCCGAACCAAAGGGCACTTCGCGGGAGCTGCGGGACCCGGGCCCCTGGCGCGATGTGCCGGCATGACATGACCGGGATGACCGCCGCTTCAGCAGCGGCAAAATGTCATGCGATGTTCGGAGGCCCGCGCGCCTCGAATGCGTGCACAGCCGAGGGCTGGCGTTGCTCTTGCGCGAGCCTTTGGGGCCGTTCGAGACTGGTTGGTTTGGGCGCCGTGGCCGGGATCGGACCGAGAGCCGAAGGCGGGTCGCGCTCAGGCGGGAACTCCCGCTTTGGCGCATGATGGCGCCCTTCCGTCAGGTTCCAGGCGGATGAGGCGCGGGGCTTTAGCGATGGCGAGCTGGTGCGCTCATCCGCGCTGATACCGCCCATAGCGGCAATGCGCGGGACAGCTTGCCCTGAGCTCGACAACCCGCCGGGCGGGACAAGACCGTGCACAATGAGCAGCGTCGCGATTAGCCAAACGCCGGAGACGAGGCGCGACATCGCACCTGTTTTCCGCGGCCGGTCCTGCAAGTCGACGCTACTCATCGGTGGACCCATTCCAACTCGCTTCTATCACGGCGCCGGATGGCATCCTAGATGCCTTCATGGATTCAGGTTTCGTTGTCGGCAGTCCTACGTCGGCACTGGTCATGGCGTCTGCTCCAATGCCCGATAGGCCACGACGGACTTGATCCGATGTCCCTCCAGGGCCGATACCAAGAAGCGCCAGTTTTCCCACTGGAAGCTTTCATTGATCTCCGGAATATGGCCGAGCCGCCAGAGCACGAAGCCGGCGATTGTGGTGTAATCGCCATCCTCCGCCATCGCGGACAGTTCCAGGATTTCGGCGACCTCGTCGATCGGCGATGCGCCGTCAAACTGGATCGATCCATCGGGCAGCCTCACAGGCTTGGGTTCGGCATCCTCTGCTTCCACCAGATCGCCCGCGATGGCGGCCAGCACATCGGTGGGGGTGACGATGCCGTCGATATTGCCATGATCGTCAATCACGATCGCCAGTCGGGTCGGCGTGGTCTTGAGGTGTTCGATGAGGCGCACCACCGGCAGACGATCATGGACCACCAGCGCCGGCTGCATGCGCGAGCGCAAGTCCATCGGTGTGCCGTCGATGAGTTCGGGTAGGATGTCGCGAGCGACGACCACCCCTTCCAGTGCTTCCAGCCGCCCGTTACAGACCAGGTAGCGGGCGTGGCCGTGCTTGTGCAGCGTCCGGCGGATTTCCTCGTTGCTGGCGTTCAAGTCGAGCCAGCCGATCTCCTGGCGCGGGGTCATGATCGATCGAGCGGTGCGATTGCCCAGCCGGAGGACGCCGGCGACCATTTCCCTCTCGGTTTCCGCAAAGGGCGTGTCGGATGCGTCCAGCTTGGCCGTCTGGCCGCCGCCGGTTACCGCCTCCCCCAATTCCGGCCGGCCACCCAGCAGGCGCAGGACCGCATCAGCGGTTCGCTGCCGCAAGGGCACCGCCGCGACTAGCCGCTTCTCGTTGGCGAGCCTTATCTGATTGAAAGTCTCGACCATGATGGAGAAGGCGATGGCGGCGTAAAGGTAGCCCTTGGGGATGTCCACGCCGAACCCTTCGGCGATCAGGCTCAGGCCGATCATCAGCAGGAAGCCGAGGCACAGCATGACCACCGTTGGATGAGCATTGACGAAGCTCGTCAAGGGCTTGCTGGCAACGATCATGACGACCATGGCGATAATGACGGCGGTCATCATCACCCACAGCTCCCGGACCATGCCGACAGCGGTGATTACGGAATCGAGCGAGAAAACGGCATCGAGCACCACGATCTGGGCGATGACGGCGGGGAAGCTGGCGTAACCCCGTGCCCTCCGCGCGTGCGTTCCCCCTTCCAGGCGCTCGTGAATCTCCATCGTTGCCTTGAAGAGCAGGAATAGGCCGCCTAACAGCAGAATCAGGTCTCGACCCGAGAGGCTGATCGGGCCAAGCGTGACCAGCGGTGTCGTCAGGGTCACCAGCCAGGAGATGCCGGCGAGAAGGGCGAGCCGCATGAAGAGGGCCAGGCTGAGCCCGATCACCCGCGCTCGGTCGCGTTGATGGGGCGGCAGCCGGTCGGCAAGGATGGCGATGAAGACGAGGTTGTCGATGCCGAGGACGATCTCCAGCACAATCAGCGTGATGAGGCCGATGATAATCTGCGGGTCGAGGAGGAATTCCATCGTTGTCGTTGTCTGAATGATCAGAGACCGAGGGCACTCTGAATGATGAACAGCACGGTTTCTGCCAGTCCGTAGAGAACTCCGGCCACGAGGA
>CAYWVA010000099.1:0-8056 GCA_964461545.1 uncultured Rhizobiaceae bacterium
GGATCTCGTCGATGCGCTTCAGGTCGTCGGTGAGTTCGATGCCGTCGACGACGATGCGTCCCGACTGATGCTCCTCGAGCCGGTTGATGCAGCGGATGAGCGTCGACTTGCCTGAGCCTGAGGGCCCACACACGACGATCCGCTCGCCCTTGTAGATGGTGAGGTCGATATCCTTCAGGACGTGAAAGTCGCCGAACCACTTGTTCATGTTGCTGATTTCGATGGCGACCTCGCTCGAGACGGTGAGTGGCTTGGTCGGCCGATGCGGCATCTCAAAGGACTCCAGGGCTTTGTCGATGTCGCTGTCAGTCGCCGGGTGAGCGGCTTGCGCACCTGTCTCTGGTTGAGCGGCGTCCACCGCTGCCGCGGCCGCCGCGGGGGTCTGGGCCGGTCGCTCGTCTTCTTCGCGCATGGCCTGCCTCATGTCGGCCGCCGTCTTCTTGCCGGGTGCGCTGTCGGGCGGTGCCTTCGCCATCGTCACTTATTTCACCTCACCTTTTGTGGCCGGTGTGAAGCCGGTTTTCCATGAATATCGAATAGCGCGACATGCCGAAACAGAAGATAAAGAAGGCGATCGCCGCAAAGAAATAGCCTGTCGACGCTGTTTGGGGCGCCGCCCAATTCGGATCGGCAAAGCTCGAGCGGATGATTCCGAGCAGGTCGAAGATGCCAACGATACCGACCAGCGTGGTATCCTTGAACAGGCCGATGAAGGTGTTCACGATTCCCGGAATGACGATCTTCAGCGCCTGCGGCAGGATGATGAGCACCATGGACCGCCAGAAGGACAACCCAAGGGCGCTTGCCGCCTCGTACTGGCCTTTCGGAATGGCCTGCAGTCCGCCGCGCACCACCTCGGCCATATAAGCCGAGGAGAACAGCGCCACACCGATGAGCACGCGCAGAAGCTTGTCGAAGGTCACCCCTTCCGGCAGGAACAGCGGCAGCATGACCGAGGCCATGAACAGCACGGTGATCAGCGGCACGCCTCGCCACATCTCGATGAAGATGATCGAGCACAGGCGCACGATCGGCATCTCGGACCTGCGCCCCAAGGCCAGCAGAATGCCGAGCGGCAACGACACGACGATACCGGTGATGGCAACGACCAGGGTGACCAGGAGGCCGCCCCACTGGGATGTTCTGACCGGCGGCAGGCCAAAATCGATCGCCAGCACCACCAGGATCGTGAGGGCGGCCAGCGCCGCACCCAGCCAGGTTGTTATCGCCCCCCGGGCGCCGGGCCCGCCATGGCTGACAGTGGCGGCGATCGACAATATCGCCGCAACTCCGATGATCGCCAGCACTGCAAGCCGCAGCACCTGCACCTCAGTAGCGCCGATACCCACGAAAGCCGCAAACCAGGAGACTACCCACAGCGCCAGACCGGCCGCCGCAAGCATCAGGGGCAGCCGGTCACGCTGGAGGGCACCCTCGATCCCCTGCGTGGCGACTGGCAGCGCCACCGCGCCGACGCCGACCAGTATCGCAACAAAGATGAAGGTCGACCATGAGATGTCGAAGTGGCCGCCGGTCAACAGTATGAGAACGATCAGCGGGTAGGCCACAAGCAGAAAAATGGCGTTCTCCCGCTTGTAGGGCAGCGTCGGGATCAGCATCGGCACCAGCGCGGCCAGGCCAATGATATAGGCAAGATCGACCCGCCAGCGCTGATCGAACGGGTAAAAACCATACATGAACTGGCTGAACCTGGCCCGCACATAGGCCCAGCAGGCGCCTTCCACCGAGGCCATGCAGGCCTCACGGTCGGTGCCTGTCCACACCGCCTTGATGACGCCCCACTCGACGATCGCCCAGCCCGCCCACAGCAAGAACAGCAGTCCGAAGATCGTCAGCAGCCCATGCCACCAGGTGGGCACCAAATTTTCCCCTACCCAACCCATCGGGCCGGCGAGATTGGGCGGCGGCGGCTTGTCCGGTGCAGCCTCGGTTCTCACCCAGCCTTCGTCATAGCGTGGTGTGTCGACCATAGATCAGCGCTCCACCAGCCGCATGCGCGAGTTATACCAGTTCATGAAAGCGGAGGTGAGCAGGCTCAAAGTGAGATAGACGGTCATCCAGATCAACACGATCTCTACTGCCTGGCCCGTCTGGTTGAGCACCGTGCCGCCCGTCGCCACCAGCTCAGGATAGCCGATGGCCACCGCCAGAGACGAGTTCTTGGTCAGGTTCAGATACTGGCTTGCCAGCGGCGGGATGATGACCCGCAGCGCCTGCGGAATGACGACCAGCCGCAGTGTCAGGCTGCGGCGAAAGCCCAAAGCGGAAGCCGCTTCGGTTTGTCCGTGGCTTACCGCCTGGATGCCGGCGCGCACGATCTCGGCGATGAACCCTGCGGTATAGATTGATAGCGCCAGAAACAGCGCCATGAACTCCGGCACCAGGTTCATGCCGCCGACAAAGTTGAACCCCCTGAGCTCCGGCATATTGAGGCCGATCGGCCAGCCGGCCACCACCAAGGCAAGGATCGGCAGTGCGATGACGATGCCGATGCCGGTCAGCACATGGGGAAACTGCTCGCCGGTCTCGAACTGGCGCTTGATGGCCCAGCGCCGAACCAACCACGCCGCGACCAGCGCAATGAGGAACGCATAGACCACGACCTGCGAGCCCGCCTCGAAGATCGGCGCAGGCACCAGAATGCCGCGGTTGCTGAGGAAAACGCCCATGGGCACGAACTCGAACACCGACAGCCCGAGCCCATTGAGCAATGACCAGATCAGCCCCAGCCAGACGACAAAGCCGACGCTGAGGCCGATGCGAACTACGACGGAGTGGTTGTAGTCACGATAGCCCCTAATGAGGACGTAGACACCGGCCGCCAGAAGCGGCACGAGCAGCAAAATGCCCCAGGAGGGATAGGGCATGCCCAGTTCGGGCGCCTCGCGCGGTCCCGGCAAGGGCTTGAGGACCGCCGAGTACCAGATGAAGATCTGCAGCAGCAGCGGCACGTTGCGGACGAACTCGACATAGATGGTGGCAATCTGGGAGATCACCCAGTTGCGCGACAGACGCATGATGCCGAAGAGGAACCCCAGCGCCGTGGCGGCGAGGATGCCGGTCGAGGCGACCAGCAGGGTATTGAAAAAGCCGACCAGGATGGCGCGGCCATAGCTCGATGTCTCGGCATAAGGGATGAGGGTGAAGGACAGGCTGAAGCCCGCCGTCGTGTTGAGAAAGCCAAATCCGGAGGCAATGTTGCTGGCCCGCAGGTTCTGGATAGTGTTGTCGACGATCGCCCAGGCGAACCACACGACGGCTATCAGCAATGCCGTCTGAAAAACGATGGCGCGGACCTTGGGGTCATTGAAAAAGGCCACGCGCTGGCGTTCTTGTCGTGCTTGCCGTTCAACTGCAGCTGACATGCCTGACCATCACCTCCGCGAGGGCCTTCGACCTGCCCCGTCCCCGGGTGCCCGGCGCCTCACCGCCGGCCGACGTCTGTGGCTCCGCCGGTCTTGGAAGCCGGTTGGAGTCGTCGTCGGATGCTTAGGCGCCCGGCGCGGGAGAGCTTGTCCCCCAGGCGCCGGGCGACCCATTCTCGCCACCTTTTAGCGGATCGGCATGCCGTACTGCACGCCGCCCTGGTTCCACAGTTTGTTGATGCCGCGGTCGATGCCGAGCGCTGAATTCGGACCGACATTGCGGTCGAAGATCTCGCCGTAATTGCCGACAGCCTTGACGATCTGGACCGCCCAATCGTTTGACAGGCCGATGGCTTCACCGAAGCTGCCTTCTGCGCCGACCATGCGTGCGATCTCCGGATTGCTGGAGCCCTTCATGTCATCGACATTGGACTGGTTGACGCCCAGTTCCTCGGCGTTGAGCAGCGCATAATAGGTCCATTTGACGACGTTGAACCATTGGTCGTCGCCTTGGCGCACCACCGGTCCGAGTGGCTCCTTGGAGATAATCTCGGGCAGGATAATATGCTCGTCGGGATCGGCCAATTTCAGCCGCTCGGCGTAAAGGCCCGAGGCGTCGGTGGTATGCACATCGCACCGGCCGGCGTTGTAGGCCGCCAGCACCTCGTCATTGCGCTCGAACGCCACGATTTCATAGCTCATGTCGTTGGCACGAAAGAAGTCAGCAAGATTGAGTTCGGTGGTGGTGCCCGTCTGGGTGCACACAGTCGCGCCGTCGAGTTCATGGGCGCTCGACACGCCGAGTTCCCTCCGCACCATGAAGCCCTGGCCGTCATAATAGGTGACGCCGGCGAATGTGAGCCCGAGCGCGGTGTCGCGGCCCATCGTCCAGGTGGTGTTGCGCGACAGGATGTCGACCTCGCCCGACTGCAGGGCGGTGAAGCGCTCCACTGCGGTCAACGGTGTGAACCGAACGGCCTCGGGATCGTTGAAGATCGCCGCTGCAACGGCCCGACAGAAATCGACGTCGAGGCCAGTCCAGCGGTTCTGGTCGTCAGGCTGCGAAAAGCCGATCAAGCCTTGCGAGACGCCACACTGGACGTGGCCCTTGGCCTTGACATCGTCGAGCGTCGCAGCCGAGGCCGAGACCGCAGCTAGGCTGACCGCCGCGCCGAGAGCCAAAGAAAACATTGCGCGTTTCATACTTTCACCTTCTCTGTCTGAGCTGTCCCTGAAGCAGCCCCGCTTGACGGACCACCGTGACGTGCGCGTGAAGTGTTGCGATGTCTTGGCTTGTCAGTTCGTCGGTCGCTAGGCCAGCATTATTGGACGTTATCACTCCCCCTGGACACGCCTGCGCATATCCCGACTTCATCGGAGCCCAAAATGGCCGCGCGGTCAAGTCAATACGCGTCGCCGTCGCAGTCGCTATCCGAACAGGGGGCGCGCCGCCAGCCATACCCCGAGAACCAGCAGCACGCAGAAGAACACAGTCCGGAAGGTCGCCTCCGACAGCTTGTGACGCAGAAACTCGCCCAAAGCCATGCCGAAAAGCGCCGGTAGCGTGGCGGCGAGCGACCGTATGCCAATCTCAGTCGACATCAGGCCGTGAAGGGTGAGCGACGTGCCAAGCGCCATGGTGAAGACGACAAACGTGATGCCGAGCGTCTGCACCAGCGCATCGCGTGGCAAGCCCAGGGCCTGCAGGTAAACCACCCCCGGCACCGCGTACGAGCCGGTCATGCCCCCGATCAGCCCGCCGCTTAAGCCCATCACAGGCGACAGCCACGGCTCGGCTCGACCAGGCGATGGAACCGGCGGCAAGAGGATGAAAATGACGGCAACCGCGACAAGGCGCCTTTGGTGTCCACATGGTGGCGGCGACTTGAGGTGCGCCTGGTGTGGCTGTCAATCGCCGATTTCATTGCCGGGGAGCGCCGGCCGGCAATCATATGGCGGAGCTCGGTTGCTCCGCCATATACCAACCCAGCCTGCACCAGATGTGGCTTTAACTGGTCGTCTTGCGCACGCTGCTTCCGAGGCCCTTGTCGCCGGCCGACCGCTCGGCGGCCTGCGTCGCTGACTTGGCAGCCCGCTCCGCCATTTCCGCGGGCGATCCGCCTTTCTCAACTTCTCTCTGGGCTGCCGCCGCAGCATCCTTGGCCACTGCCTTTGTCTTCTCCCATTCCTCGCGGGCCAGGCCCTCGGCACGATGTTTCAGACTGTCCCGCTTTTCACCGAGAAGTCGGTTCTCGGTCTCGGTGGCAGGCAGCATGGCGCCTATGGCTGCGCCTATCGCCAATCCCAATCCGGCCAGGACCAGTGGCTCCCTGTCCACGAGGTCCGAAACGGTGCGCTGCGTCCTGCTCGCCTGATCGCTCATGCGGCCGTAAACATGGGCTGCCCTGTCGCCCGCCTGGTGGATCCCCGAGGAGACGGCCTCGCCGGCACTGTGGCCAGACTGGACGAGTGTGTCCTTCGCCGACGATATGCCCTCGCCTACCTTGTGGACGGACTGGGCTACCGTGTCCTTCGCCGACGATGCGACCTCGCCTGCCCGAGTGCCGATGCCGCGAGAGGCAGAGGCATCCCGGTAAGAGCCTCCGAGCTCAGTGTCGTCGGAGCCGTAGTCGTGCGATGAATAGTACGAGTGTCCCATCGCCGGCTGACCGCGGCCCGACATCAACCAAGCTAGGCCGATCCCGACCAAAGCCAGCGGCATCGGGTTGGCCCGAGCCTGCGCGGCAAGATTGGACACCATCTCGTTGCCACCGCTGGCGCGGAAGTGGTGTGCCACCTCATCGACTATCTGCCCGATTGACATCTTGTCGCGAAGGGCATCGACGGTATGCTCGATGTCGGAGCGGGTTCTTTCGACGTCGCGCTCGATTTCCCGTGTTGATCTGGTCATCGTACCTGGTCCTTTGCGAGGTCTGCGTCCTGCTTGAGCTGATGTGCGGTGCGCTCGGGCATGAGATTGGTTGCCTTCAAATCGTCGGCGCCCTTCTTGAGGAGAATCGCCCCGATTGCCGCCACCGACACTCCAACAATTAGCGAGGCCCACCCCGGGCCGACGAGCCCCGTCAGGGCAATCACGATGGCCTGAAGCAGAACGAGCAGGGCCGCAAACAGCAGCAGTGCACCTGCCGCGACTGACCCCGCTCCGATCTGGATCTGAGTGAATTTGTCGGAGAGTTCCGAGCGCAAAAGCTGGCTCTCCTGGCGAACCAATGCTGGAACGCTGCGGGCCAGGTCGGCCAACAGTTCCGGCACCGAGCGAGTATCGCCCGGCCGCTGGTCGATGTGGCCGGTGCGCGGATCGATGTGCTCATTCATGGGAACCTCCTGAGCGCTTGTTGCCTCCGTCGCGGGGGGTGCTGCTTCGCGTCGGAGAACTGGATTGAGCACCCGACTGGGAGGGTGACGATGCGGCTGATGGCCTTGCAATAGCTGCGCGTGAGGCGGAGTAGTCGCTGGCTTTATCCAGTCTGTGCCCGCCGCGCGTCATGGGGCTGGCACCGGTCGGCTGGGACCGTTCCGAGTTGGACGGTGACGATGTCGATGATGTCAGCGCGTTCTCGCTCGGTTCGCTTGAGCTGCGGGCGAATCGTCCAAGCGCCAATCCGACCAATGCAGCACCGCCAGCGAGCGCCGCCGGGTTGCGCCGTCCGAACTCTCGGACGGTTCCAACCATATCCGACAAGCTCTGGCTGGACAGCGTCCGTGACAGGCTTTCCAGGCCGCTTGCTGCTTCCTGTATCAGCTGGGCTGCTGCAGTCTGATCCTGACTGCTTAGTTCATCGCTTGCCTTGCGCACGGCTTGAGCAAAAGCATCAAGGCTCTGCTGTGCCGCCTGCTTGTGCTGCTGGATCTGGTCTGTTGCTGCCGTCTTTGCCGATTCAGCAGCTCCCATTGCGCTGTCGGCTAAAGTTCCGGTGTCTTCTTGCATCAGCGAATGTTCATGATGTTGAGACGCGCCCTGCGGGCGACCTTCGCTATCACCGTCATCTCGCCCGTAACCTGGCTCTTTCGCCATATTAAACCTCCAAGAGTGACTGGCTTTCAGGCCAAGCCGATCAATGACAACACGAAGACAATGACGACTATCAGCCCAACGATATAAATCAACGAATGCATCGGATACCTCCTTCAGGCCCTGATGATAGTGTGGGCAAGAAACGATCCGCCGGGCGTCCGGTTCCGGTGATCTCGCAAAATACAAAGTGCTGGAGGTGGGCGGCGCCGATCACGCGGCCTCGTCGTTGCGCCGCCCGACGGTGTCGGCCATGGCGGCGCCGCGTTCCTTCAAGGGTTGTTGTGACCCGGTGGTGGTGTCCTCGGCCGTCTGGTGCTCGAGTTCGGCGTTGAGTTCGGCGCCGACCAGAATCACCAGCGCCGAGATCCAGAACCAGATCATCAGACCTATCACCGCTCCCAGCGAGCCATAGGTCTCGTTGTAATCAGCAAAATTGGAGAGGTACCAGGACAGCAGCATCGAGACGACGACCCAGGCCACGGACGCAGCCACACTGCCCGGGACTAGCCACGGCCATTGCGCGGGCTCGCGGCTCGGTCCGAAGCGGTACAGCACTGCCAAGGCAAGTCCTGCGGCAAGCAGGATGATCGGCCAGCGCAGCAGGGAGACGAGCCAGGCCGCAGCGCCCTCCAGG
>CAYWVA010000100.1:0-8052 GCA_964461545.1 uncultured Rhizobiaceae bacterium
GCATCCCCTTGCGGGCCCGCCGGGAGAGCGGCGGCACGCCGCTGATGCAGGGCCGCTGGCAACTTCAATCGGAAACCGGACCGCTCAAGGACGTGCTGCTGGGCCCGGCCGAGAGCTTCCGCTGGCTTGGGCTGGAGAACGCGGCCTGGAGTTCGCTGGTACGCGACACCCTGCGGCGCGGCCTGAAGTTCGACAAGCAGGCCGCCATGCGCCAGCACCGCGAGATGGTCGATGCCTATGAGAGCGCTGGGGTCACCTGCCATTTCCTTCCCATAGACGAGCGCGTGCCCTATCAGGTGTATGCCCGGGATTCCTCGTTCATGACTCCCTACGGCGCCGTGATCTGCCAGCTCGCCAATCCCCGCCGCCGGGGAGAGTACGCCGCCTGCCTGCGGTTCTACCTCGGCAATGACATTCCGATCTATGACATGGTCTCAGGCGGAAATTTCGAAGGCGGCGACTTCAACATCATCAAGCCGGGGCTGGCGCTCGTCGGCTACACCGACCATCGCTCCGAAGAAGTGGCGGCGCGCCAGGTCGCCGAGTGGTTCCTCAGCGAGGGCTGGGAGATCAAATTCGCCCCCATCGATCAGTTCTACGTCCACATTGACCTCATGGTGTGCATGCTCAACGAGCGTTGCGCCGCGGTGTGCCTGGAGACCACCGAGGAGGATATCGTCTCGTGGCTCAGGACCAACGACATCGAGATCGTCCCGGCGAGCTTCAGGGAGACCATGGCGCTTGGCTGCAACGTCGTGGCGCTTGGCCATGACCGAATCCTTTCGACGCTTGGCGCCAAGGACTTGAACGCCAATTTGCGGGCGGCGGGATTCGAGGTCTACGACCCCGACATGACCATGTTCACTCAGGCCGGTGGCGGCGTGCACTGCATGTGCCAGCCGCTGCGTCGCGAGGCTGCCTGACGGCGACGTATGATCATCGCCACCTGGAACATCAACGGCGTCAGGGCCCGCATTGAAACCCTGGTGCACTGGCTGAAGGACGCCAACCCGGACGTCTGCTGTCTGCAGGAGACCAAGTGCGAGGACCCAGGCTTTCCCGCCGAGCCGATGGAGTCGCTTGGCTACAATGTCGCCGTCTACGGTCAGAAAGGATTCAACGGCGTCGCCATCCTGTCCAAGCGGCCGTTCGACGAGGTCGTCCGGGGGTTGCCGGGCGATGACGGCGACGTCCAGGCACGCTATCTCGAGGCGGTGATCCCCGGCGATCACAGTGTCGTGCGGGTGGCCTCGATCTATCTGCCCAACGGCAACCCCCCAGGGGCCGACAAATTCCACTACAAGCTTGCCTGGATGGACCGCCTCAATAGCCATGCGCAGGCTCGTCTGCCGCTTGAAGAGCCGCTCGTGCTTGCCGGTGATTTCAATGTCATTCCAACGCCGCTCGATGCTAAGTTTCCCGAGCTTTGGACCGGCGATGCCCTCTTCCAACCGGAGAGCCGGGCGAGGTTCCGTAGGCTGGCTAATCTCGGCTTCACCGACTCGGTGCGCGCCCTCAACCCAGTCAGCAAACTTTACACCTTCTGGGACTACCAGGCCGGGGCCTGGCAGAAGAACAACGGCATCCGCATCGATCATGCGCTGTTGTCGCCGCAAGCCGCCGATCGACTGCTGGGTTGCCGCATCGACGCCCAAGTGCGCGGCTGGGAAAAGCCCTCCGATCACGTCCCGGTGGTGGTCGAACTGGCCGTGTGAGCCGGCCGGTCAATCCGCCGAGCGCAGTCCGATAGTTTCGGGAAAGCGGTCGGCCCACAATTCAGCGCTCATCTGGCCGCTCTGTTTCTCGCTGTCGGAGGCCTCCTCCAGCATCGCCTCCAGCCGATGGAAGATGTGCGGGTTCGCGTCGGGATGCGCCGTCTGGCTGGCCAGCAGATACCACTTGATCGCCTGCCCCCGGTCGCGGGCGACCACGGCACCATCCCAATAGAGGTCGCCCAGCAATGCCTCGGCCGCGGCGAAGCGCTTGCGGGCGGCAAACATCAGCCATTTCAGCGCCTGGTCGGTATTCTGGCGCACACCGATACCCTTCAGATACATCATGGCGAGCCCGAACTGAGCGCCGGGATGGCCGTGCCCGGCAGCGGCACTGTAGAGCCGATGGGCGCGGGTTGTATCCCTGCCGATATTGGCCGCCTCGTCGCCATCGCGATAGTAGTCTGCCAGCCGCACGAGCGAGTCGACCATCATGTCGAGCGCTCCCGGGCGGGGCTCCATCGGGTCGTAGCCCAGTGCCACCTGGCGGTAATACCCCACCGCCTTGCTCGGATCAGCCTCAACACCGAGGCCAATGCGCCAGATATGGCCGAGATACCAGGCCGCAAAGATGTTGCCGTTGCCCAGCGCCGCCTCGAGATGGGCGCGCGCCTTCGGATAATCCTTGGCGCGATAGGCTTTCCTGGCCTGCTCCATATCGTCTTGCCACAGGGAAACGTCCGCGGGGCCGGAGCTGCCAGTTCTGGGTGGGGCGGGCACGAAGCTGTGGAACTGGGCGTCAACGGGATAACCGTCCTGGGCCGGTGCGGATCCCAGCACCACCAGACTCGATGCCATGACGGCCGCCGCTGCCCACAGCCAGCGGGCGGCAACGGTGCTGCAATCAAATATCGGCATAACACATAACTTCCGCTGCTGCGCCAGGATGGGTCACTGCACCATCGACGGCGGGTCCCACCTGTTGGGCATACTTCCACAGAGCGCCTGATTGGAAAGCCGTCTCGCGAGGCCTCCAGTCCTGGGCTCGGGCGTGCAATTCCTCATCATCGAGGCGGACGTTGAGCACGCCTTCGATAGCGTCGATGTCGATGATGTCGCCATCCCTAAGGAGTGCGATCGGTCCTCCGAGCGCTGCTTCGGGCCCGACATGGCCGATGCAGAAGCCGCGCGTTGCGCCGGAAAACCGGCCGTCGGTAATGAGGGCAACCTTGTCGCCCATCCCCTGCCCGTAGAGCGCCGCAGTGGTGGACAACATCTCGCGCATACCGGGCCCTCCCTTCGGACCCTCATAGCGGATCACCAGGACTTCTCCCTCCCGGTACTGGCGCCGGGCGACCGCCTCAAAGCACGCCTCCTCGGAGTCGAAGCAGCGGGCGGGCCCAGAAAACGTCAGCTTCGACATGCCGGCTACTTTTACGATGGCCCCCTCCACCGCCAGGTTGCCCTTCAGTCCGACCACGCCACCATTCGGGCTGATCGGCTGGTCGGCCGGTCGCACGACGTCCTGATCGGGGTTCCACTGGACGCTGGCCAGGTTTTCGGCGATCGTCCGTCCGGTCACCGTCAGGCAGTCGCCGTGCAGAAAGCCGTGGTCGAGCAAGGTCTTCATCAGCAACGGGATGCCGCCGGCTTCGAACATGTCTTTGGCAACATAACGCCCGCCGGGCTTCAGATCGGCGATATAGGGGGTCCGCTTGAAGATCTCGGCAACGGCGAAGAGATCGAACTTGATGCCGCACTCATGAGCAATCGACGGCAGATGCAGAGCCGCGTTCGTCGAACCGCCGGATGCCGCCACGACGGTGGCAGCGTTCTCCAGCGCCCGGCGGGTGACGATGTCGCGCGGTCTGATGTTGCGGGCAAGAAGCTCCATGATCTGCTCGCCGGCGGCGGTGCAGAAGCGGTCGCGAAACTCGTACGGCGCCGGCGCTCCGGCCGAATAGGGCAGCGCCAGCCCGATCGCTTCTGAAACTGTCGCCATGGTGTTGGCGGTGAATTGGGCACCGCACGCGCCCGCCGACGGACAGGCAACTTGCTCCAGTTCTTCGAGGTCAAAGTCCGACATGTCGCCGACCGAATGCCGGCCGACGGCCTCGAACACGTCCTGAACGGTGACCGGACGACCGCGGAAGGTGCCGGGCAGGATAGAGCCGCCGTAGATGAAGATCGACGGCACGTTGAGCCGGCACATGGCCATCATCATGCCGGGCAGCGACTTGTCGCAGCCGGCCAGCCCGACCAGGGCGTCGTAACAGTGGCCGCGCATGGTGAGCTCGACTGAGTCGGCGATCACCTCGCGCGAGGCCAGCGACGACTTCATGCCTTCGTGGCCCATGGCGATGCCGTCGGTGACGGTGATGGTGCAGAATTCACGCGGCGTGCCGGCGGCCGCCGATACTCCATGCTTCACCGCTTGGGCCTGGCGCATGAGCGCGATGTTGCACGGCGCCGCCTCGTTCCAGCACGTCGCCACGCCCACGAAGGGCTGGTGAATCTGCCCGGTGGTGAGGCCCATGGCGTAATAGTAGGAGCGATGCGGCGCCCGCTCCGGGCCCTCGGTCACGTGTCGGCTGGGCAGCCTGCTCTTGTTGGTTACTTTCAGTTCCATACGCTGACCGTTCCCCCTGTCTCAACGCCCTGGCCGCCTGGCCCCCGCCTGGCAGGACGCAAAAAGGAACACCTGCCGGCGGTGCACCTCTATGCCATGTCGTGCTTGCTGGATCCTTTCCCAGGACTCCAGCATGGGGTGCTCGCTTACCGGCACATGCACCCTTCTGAATGAGCGACAGGCTATTTGCCGTTTTGGGCGGAATGAAGAGCGATTGTGGCGGGCTGGGGCCGGAACCGTCGAAAAAGGCTCGCTGTGGCATTTTTGCCACCCACCCTCACGGGAACAGGGCGAGCTGCTCCAGCCCGGTGGTCTCGCTCAGGCCGGCCATGAGGTTGAAGTTCTGGATTGCCTGGCCGGCCGAGCCTTTGACCAGATTGTCGAGCGCCGAGAGCAGGATCACCCGGCCGGCCAATCGGTCGGCATGGGCCGACAGCATGACGGCGTTGGAGCCGCGCACGAACTGGGTGGCGGGCAGTACGCCCTTCGGCGCCAGCGACACGAACGGCTCATGCGCATAGGCGCGGGCAAGGGCGGCCGCGCAGTCGCCGGCTGCCGCGCCTGGCGCCAGCCGAGCATAGATCGTGCACAGCTCGCCGCGGCTCATCGGTACCAGATGCGGCGTGAAGTTGACCACCACCGGCTGACCTGCGGCGCGCGACACCTCCTGCTCGATTTCTGGTGCGTGGCGGTGTGCGGCCACCGCATAAGGGGAAATCCCCTCGCCCGCCTCGCAGAACAACAGGTTTTGCTTGAGCGACCGGCCGGCGCCCGACACCCCCGACTTGGCATCGATGATGAGATCGCCCACCTCCACCAGGCCCGCCGTCACCAGGGGCAGAAGCGCGATCAGCACCGCAGTCGGGTAGCATCCCGGGCAGGCCACGAGACTGGCCTTGGTTATGTCGTCACGATAGTGCTCGGTGAGCCCGTAGACCGCTTGGGTCTGCAGGTCGGGCGCCCTGTGCGCCCCGCCGTACCATTGCTCGTAGAGCTTGAGGTCGCGCAGCCGGAAGTCGGCCGACATGTCGATGATCTTGAGGTGGCCCGGCAAACCCGAGATGACGTCCTGGCTGGCTCCGTGCGGCAGTCCGCAAAACACCGCCTCGACATCGCGCCAATCGGCGTCTTCGTTGCGCACCAGCGGCGGCAAATCGAGCCCCCCCAGATGCGGAAACACCTCCGCCATGGCCTTTCCGGCATGGCTGCCGGCGGTGAGCACGGCGATGTCGATCGCCGGATGGCGGGCAGCAAGACGCACCAGGTCCCCGCCCGTGTAGCCCGAAGCGCCGATCACGCCGACCCTGATTTTCGCCACGTCCGCCTCCTTGCGGTTTGGAACCCAACGGCTTTAGCCGAACTTGATGGCCTGGAAAAGCGCCCCGAGGGATCGAAACTGGATGCAATATTTCGCTTCCATCGGGCGACCAAATGCGCCAACCTGGACGTGACGAGTGCTCGCTGGCGTGCAACGAAACGGGAGCGCGCGGCCCATGATCGGACTGGAAGCGGCGGCCTGCCTGCCCGAGCAGGTGCACTGGTTCAGCCGACTGGTGCTCGATTATTACCTGTCGGGAACCATCACGACCGGCGAGTTCATGCGCTGGTTCCACATGCCGAACTCTGACTACCTTACGGTGAGCGAGTGCATCGTCGCTCATCTCGACCCCAATCATGACCCGCTGGTATTTTCGCCTGGGGTCTTCGACGGCCATCTCCGCTAACCGGCTCGATATCCGGGCTTCGCCCCCGGCCCCCCACCCCGAGGGGCGGCATGCGAAGGCAGACCGGCGGTTCAGAAGTCCGTCGGCTCGCCGCCTTCGACGATGCGCCGGGCCACGAAGGCATCGAGCTCCTCGGCGATAGCCGGATCGAGCGCCGGGCACCGGTGTTCGGCCAGCGCCTGCTTCCACAGCCGGTTGGCCGCCTGGGCGGCCTCCCCCCGGCCGGCATCGGCCCACTGTTGATGATGGCGCCAGTCGGAGATGAGCGGTGCGTAGAAGGCATCCGATTGGCGTGCCAGGGCGTGCCCGGTACCGAAAAAATGCCCGCCTGGCCCCGCCTCGCGGATCGCCTCCAGCGCCAGGGTATCCCGGGTCACCGACACAGGTTTGAGGAATTCGCTCGCCATTTGCAGCAGTTCGATGTCGAGGGCGTATTTCTCGTAGGAGGCCACCAGTCCGCCTTCCATCCACCCGGCGGCGTGAATGATGATGTTGCCGCCGCCCATGATCGCCGCCCACAGCGAAAACACCGACTCGTAGGCGGCTTGCGCATCCACGGCATTGGCGGCGTTGGTACTGGAGGTGCGGTAGGGCACGTTATAGCGCCGCGCGAGCTGGCCGCCGATCACCACCGCCTTCATGTATTCCGGCGTGCCGAAGGCCGGAGCGCCCGACTTCATGTCGACGTTGGAGGTGAAGCCGCCATAGACGAATGGTGCCCCCGGCCGCACCAGCTGGGTGAGCGTCAGGCCGAGGAGCGCCTCGGCATTCTGCTCCACCAGGGCGCCGGCGATGGTCACCGGCGCCATGGCGCCGGCCAGCGTGAACGGCGTCACGCACACCATCTGCCCGGCCCGGGCCATCTCGATGATGCCGGTCGACATCGGCGCGTCGAGCTTCAGCGGCGAGTTGGTATTGACAACCGTGTAGCACGAGGCCTCAGCCTGGAACTGCTCAGGGCCCACGCCCCTGGCGATGCGCGCCATTTCCAGTCCATCGCGGGTCCGGTTGATGCCCAGCGAAGACACGAATCCGACCTTGTCGGACAGCCGGACCTTCTCACGATGCACCACGAGATGGCGGATCGAGGAATGCACATCGATGGCCTCGACCGATCCGCTGCCGGCAAAGTGGATGCAGTTGAAGACCTGGGCGAGGCGCATGAAGTTGCAGCTGTCGGCAAGCGTCCCCGGCCGCCGGCCGCCGTCGAGGTTGGAGCAGTTCGGCGGGCCCCCCACCGGACAGAAGACGATCCAGTCGCCGCCGATGGTGACGGTGCGCTCCGGGTTGCGGGCGTGGAGCTCAAATTGCGCCGGCACGGTCGCCAGCGCCGCTTCGATAATGTCGCGGCCAAGCCGCACCCGCTCGCCCTCGATGCTGGCGCCGGCTCGGGCGAAGATGTCACGCGCGGCCGGAAGAATCACGTCCATGCCGATGTCTTCCAGCACCTGGAGTGACGCCATGTGGACGGCTTCGAGCTGGTCGGCGGACACGATTTCCATGGCCGGGAACGGACGCCGCGGCTGGCCCCATGGCAGCTGGCGGATCGGCTCCGAGGCGGCCGGCTCGCCGTCGCTCCGGCGGGGATCGCCTTGCTGTACGCAGACCTCCATGCGCTTTCGCCTCACGCGCGGTGGACGGCACCGCTGCCGGAGTGGCGCAGGACATTGAACTGGCCAAAAGTGTCGTGCAGGTCGAGTTCGATCGCACCTCCGCCGATGTGGCCCGACAGCGTCCCGGTGAGCTTGAAGCCGATGCCCTTGGGGATGTCGATGCGCACCCGGTGTTCACCACGCATGTGGCGGCTCATGATCGGCCGGCCGGTCGCCTCGATGATCTCGGGAATGACGATCCGGGCGGTCTCGGCCACGACGTCGAAGTCGAACTCGATCGATCGGTAGATGGGGGCATGCACCGTCTTCGACATGGCGTGGAACACCCACCAGTGGGTCATGGCTTCCTGGGTGTGGCCGCCGAGCAGGATGGT
>CAYWVA010000101.1:0-8030 GCA_964461545.1 uncultured Rhizobiaceae bacterium
GAAGCTCGTTGCCGCCGAACTGCTTGAGTTCGGTATTCTGGGCGACATGATATTTAGCGTCATGGGCGAATGCCGAACCGGCGGCGATCAGGATTGCTGCCGAGACAGCACTGGAGAGGAGTCGGGATTTCATCGTGATGTCCATCTGCTCTGGGGGTTAGTGTTGGAATCCTCATTCACCGTCGCCGCTGAACGTGGAAGCGAGCGTTGGTTTGAGCGTCGAATAGGAGCAGCATTCGCGCGGGTGCTTGCGGCACGCTAATCAGCCACAGGCGGTCGCAGATCCTCGCAAGTCCGGCTGGTCTCGTTGTAGATGTGGCGTCGGCAGAGCCGACTATTTATCCATCCCCAGCCCGCACGGCTCACCGTGCCCCCGAAGCCTAGGCAGCGCCACGTTGAGGTGGGGGACTGCGCAGTGCTCGGCCTGAACCTTGAGCACCACGTGGGCCTTGTCGCGGCCAACGGCGGCCGGTCGGCCGGGCGGGCATGGTGACGCCGGCCGGAGCATGACGAGCCGGTGTGCGGCGGGGACACCTTGCAGGCCACCTCTGGTGCCGCATGGTTCGATAACCGCATCTCGACCGGCCACGGCGCCTGAGCAGACCACCGAGAATGAAGATGGGTCTGCACCGGGATCTGCCCGTACGCCGGGGATGCTTGGTGCCCGAGCCAGCCACCGAGATGGTGGGGCAAAGCGCGGAGACGGCCAGGGCTTCGAGAACCAAGCGGCTGCGAGCTCGACCTGAACATCGTGATCAGCGGGGACCGCGGCGCCGGCCACCTCCACGGCCGGCCCGGCGCCTGCACCGGGATCTACGAGCCCCGTGTTGCCGCACACGGCCCCAACGGCGGCCGTTCGACCCGGACGGCGCCATGTACAGCGCCGCGTGTGCCGGCGTGTGCGGCGGAGACGGCAGGCCAGCACCGTACAGGCATCTGCCGATGACGGACAGCATACTCGTGGCGCCCATGACGACTGCGTCTGAAATGGCGACGATGGACTACGGGCTGCCCGATAATTTGCCCGCCCCCTTGAGGGCCACTCGCCTGGTCGCGCGAAGGCTCGGAACTCTTTAGGCGTCGCCAGCCGTCTCCATCGGCATCCATGCGGTTGAAGATACAATCATGGGCGCTGCTGAGTTCCTCAGCGGACCATCGTTGCCTACCCAGAGGCTGGCCAGGGCCCTCTGGGAGCCGCCCCTTGCGAGCAGCCCCCTGCCATGGGGCAGGTGAGCATCTCATCTTGCCCGAGCGGATCGGTTGAGAGATATCCTTCGGCCGGACTTGGAGACGCGTCGAGACATCGGCACTCCTCGGCGATGACCGCCTCCACCAGCCGGGCGGTCTCTGGATAGGGTGCGTCAGCGCCCGCCTCAATCAGGGCTGCGCGGAAGGCTGCTACCCAGCGCCCGAGATGGTCCTCAAGAAACGCCTTGCTCGCCGCCTCGGTGACATGGCGTTCCTGCACAAGCCCTTGTGCCCAGGCGTAGGCGGTCTTGATGAGGAGAACGCCGTAGAACTCGAGCTCGGCGGCGAGATGGTCCGGCAGTTCCGGGTCGCTGCTTGACGGCTGCACGCCGAAGGCCTCGTAGAATCCGCGGATGTCGGCAAGCTCCGCCGGCCGCCCGCCCATCCGCCGGCCATCGCCATAGGCGGTTTCATGGGCAGGACACTGCGCCTGGCGGCGGAACAGCCGATCATACTCGCCGGCAGCAACGGCGGTGTCGGTCTCGAGCCAGGCTCGACGAGCCTCGGCGAGGCATGCGAGCCAGGGCGGCTCGCCGCCGTGCCCGTGCTCGCCAGCCTCTGACAGTCGCGCCAGTTCTTCCACCACTGCCTGGCGATGACCAGGCGATGGATCGGCAAAGCCGAGGGCAAGGACGCGGAAGACTGCGGCCCGGTGGAGGAGCGCTTCGACTTGGCGCTCGAGCAGTTCGGTTGATGACATGCAGACGGCACTCCCGCAGCATCGACGGATGGTTCAGCTCACTCGGCAAGCTCGACAAATATCCAGTTCGACCACGCCTTGCGGGCCCCGACCTCGTTTGCCGAACCGTCCCACACCGCGAAGGCAAGTGCGGTCTCGGTCGGCGGCACCAGATCCGGATCCCAGGTGCCCATCGGTTCGAGCGGCCGGGTGATGGCCACCCGCCAGATGCCGTCCCGCCACACTCCACGGCCATCGGCGTGCTGCATGCCCTTGACGGTGGTCGAGCCGTAGCCCTTGGCGACCATGTCGAGCACCGGGCTGACATCGGGACGCGCCACCGGGTTGTCGACGCCGATGGCCCCGGCATAGGCCCAGGTATCGACGACGGCCATCACCTGGTCGGGATAGATGTCCACCAGCGCGTCCGGATAGAGATCAAGAATGTCAAGATCACCCTCTTCCAGATCGCGCTGGAACGCCGCCCGCCACTGCAGGATATTCACCGCGTTGTCGGCATCGCCCATCATCGGCGCCGGTAGGGGGTCGAGGGAGATCGGGAACTGCACGGCGACCTGGTCGCCGAAGCTGTCGGTGGTGAATATCCAGTCGGCGGTGTCGTCGTGCCATTCGATCATCACGCCGATCCACATGTCGTTGTGGGCCACCCGAACGGTGATCTCGTCCACTGCCGGCGTGAGGTGATGGGGAATGGCGATATTCTGGGGAAACATCTCCACCGTGGTGGCGGGCAGCAGTTGCCAGAAATCCGCCTCAGGATCGTGGAGCGGGCCGCGCACGTCGATCCTCACGGCGATTACATCGGCTGTGGCGGCGGGCGTGACGCTCATCGCTGCCAGAGCCACCAGGCAACCGGCCAGGGCATGTTTCGGGCACAAGGTCATGGCTGCGACGCTCATGTAACATTGGTACGAAAGACATCGAGGCGGTCATCGTAGGCCGCCCTGACATGGATCGGCTCTTCGATTGGCACCCGCGACAGCTCAGCGCCGTCACGATCCATGCCAATGGCGTAGTTGCCGCGCACCGTGAAGCGCTCGATGATGCGTTCGGTGGAGCCGAACAGCAACAGCGCCCCCAGCAACCGGCGGTCGTCGGCCGCCTGGCGGTAGAGTTCGACCGCCTCTTCCACCCCCCAGCCGAACATCTGGTTGAGGTACTTGGGCGGCACGTGGACCGGCGGAATGTAGTAGACGTTGGCCTCCAGGCCGAACTGCGGGTAAAGCGGCTTGGCGATCTTGCGCACGTGGATCAGGTAGTCGAGGGGGTTATCCTCGTTGACCTCGTCGGGCCGTGAGATGAAACCCTGCAGACGGATCTTGCCGATGCAGGTGATGGTGCACTGGGTCTGGCGACCGTTCTCGATCGCCGGATAGCAGCCGATGCACTTCTCCGACACCCTGGTGACGGAATTGAAGTGCATCTTCTTGTAGGGGCAGCCCTTGACGCACTCGCGATAGCCGCGGCAGCGGTGCAGGTCGTTGAGCACGATCCCGTCCTCGGGCCGCTTGTAGATCGACTGGCGCGGGCAGCTGCCGAGACAGGCCGCATAGGTGCAGTGGTTGCAGATGCGCGGCAGATAGTACATCCACTGGGCGTGCTTGCCGGTGAAGTAGGCCCCCAGTTCCGCCCACTCGGCGAGGCTGAAGGAATCGTCCTCGCCGACATTGGGATAGGCCCAGTCCTCGTCATCGGGCATGTAGCCGAGCACCGGCTCGCCGTCCGGAGCGGCCTCGAACAGGGTCTTGCCCTCGTAAACTGGGCCGGTCATCTGCTGGACGCCAAGCTTTTCGAGAATGCGCACGTCCCAGCCCAGCGGATAGAAGCCGTAGGGCTTGGTCTCGACGTTTTGCCACAACATGTATTCCTGGCCGCGTCCGGGGGTCCACGTGGTCTTGCACGCCACGGTGCAGGTCTGGCACGCGATGCACTTGTTGGTGTCCATGATCATGGCGAACTGGCGCTGGGGACGGGCCTCCTCGAAGGGGTATTCCATCTCCCGACCGATCTGCCAGTTGTAGACCTGTGCCATGGTGCTCTCCCTTGATCCTTCGACCTTTACGAACCTTGCATAAAGCCGCCTTCGAGGTATTGGCGGAACGGGGGGTTCTCGACTGTGGGGCGGAAACCCAGCTCCACCGGCCGCCACAGACCCACCCCGCCGTAGCCGCCGGGTTCGGCTTTGGTGAACTTGGCCATGGCCTCGCGCGGCGCGCCGGTGACGCAATGCACGTCGGCGGCAAACCCCTGGGCCATGACATGCCCGAATAGGCCGCGATGGACGAGGGTCTGGGTCTGGTGGGTAGGCTTGAGCCAGTTGCGGGTCAGGCTCTGATGGCCGCCATACCGGAACAATGACTGGTAGTTGGTCTCGGCATTCTTGGCCAGGCCGTCGGCGCGCGTTTCATGGGCCCGAACGGAGCCGGGGGTCGCCATGTAGCCGTTGAACCACATGCGCGTGACACCTCTCGGCGTGCCGGGATAGTACCGCGCCCGGGCCATCAGCCGGGCGACCTTGTACTGCTCCTCGCGACCCGGATCCTGCCAGCCACGGAACGGCAGCTCCAGGGGATCGCCGTCGATCCATACGTAATCCCCGTCATTGATGCCGAGCGTTTGAGCATCGCGCGGGTTGATGTCGACATACATCTCGCCCGTGCCGGGCATGCGCCGGTCGCGGCGATACATGTCGCCGAAGGGCCCGAACAGCGCCATCATGTAGTCGGTGTCGACCGGCGTGGTGTGGGCGCCGTGGCGATATTTCGGGGTGTGGAAGATGTGGTCGCAGCCCCTGGCGATGACCGGGTTCTCGGTAGCCAGCATGTCGTCGCCGGGCCGCATAGTGTTGCGCATCTGGCGGGCCAGTAGCGAGAAGTCGTCGGGCGCGATGTTCCAGTCCGCCGGCAGCTTCGGACGTAACGCCGGATGGGGCTCCGCCACGATGACGCACGGCTCGTAGAAGGTCGAATCGGAGGGCTCGCGGTAGATTAGCAGATTCTCGCCCGCCTCGATGAACTCCGGCTCGGGGCGGTAGAACTCGAGCCGGCCGGTACGCGTGTACCACGGCCGCGAATCGGCAATCTGGTCGTAGCTGTTGACGCGCGGGTAGGTGCGCGTGTTCTGCAGCGCCGGGATTCCCTGGCGCGCCAGCTCGTGCAGGTGGGTGAAGCGGTAACCGGCCAGCGTCGCGGTGGCGTCGATGATGCGCTGGAGATAGACCTCCATGGCGTTCTCCGCCACGTGGTGCCACATCTGTTCGAAGCGCTCATCGCCGGTGAGGCGGGTAAGCTCGCGCCCGACGCCGAGATAGGTCTCATTGTCAGACACCGTCCGGAACACGCGCGGCAAAGGCGTCGCCGGGAACACCTGGACGAATGGATTGGTGTTGGAGCCGGTCATGTCCGGCTGCTTGAACTCCACCCAGGAGTCGACGCCGTAGACGATGTCGGAGTACTCGCACGAGCCCGTCCACCACCAGTCGTTGTAGACCACCAGTTCGGTCCGCGGCAGGGTGTTGAAGACTAGGTCGTAGTGGCCTTTCTGGTTGCCGAGGCTGGAGTTGGAGTTGGTCTGCCATATCGCCTTGGTCGGGGTGGGCACGTGTCGGCCGGTGGTGATCACCTTGTCGCCGGCGCGCAGGATGCGCTCGCCATTGGCCCAGTAGTGCAGCGACTCGTAACGAAGATACGACCGGGTGCGGACCTCGCCGTTCGGATCGAGCTGCGGATTGAACGGGTCTTCGACGGCGTAGCGCCCGACGCCTGAGAACATCGTCGCCTTGTAGTTGCCGGCATACGAGCCGATGTTGCCGCCATGGCGGCCGATGTTGCCGGTCAGCGCCATCACCAGCCAGATCGCCCGATCCTTGTTGTCGTTGTTCCAGAACTGGTTCGGTCCCATGCCGCAGGCGGCGAGGGTCCGGCCGATGTTGGCGCCGATGTGCCGGGCGAGATCGCGGATGGCCTCCTCGGGCGCCCAGGTGAGGCGGTGGACCTGGGTCGGCGTCATGTTGTCATCGAGATACTGTTGGGTCAGATCGAAAACGGGGCGCACCTCGATCTCCTCGCCATTGACCAGCCGCACGCGGAAGCTGCCGGTCAGGGCGGGATCGATGCCGAGCGCGTCGAAGTATTCGCCGACCTGGTCGCGACTGATGGCCACAGGCCGATCCTGGTTTGCGTCCCAGACGACGGCATCGATGAATGCCTCGCGCATGGCGTGGGGAATGTACATGCCACGCTGTTGCGGGGTCGGTGGCGCAGCCTCGCCTTCTGCAAGCACGTGGGTCCAGTTGGCGGGCTCGCTCTCCTGGTGGTCGGCGAACACGTCGCGCGCGTGCAGGCGCTCCAGCGTGTCCATCCGCACCAGCGTCGGCAGATCGGTGTAGCGCTTGACGTAGTCGGTGTCATAGAGACCCTCGTCTAGGATCACCTGTGCCACGCCGAGCGCAAAGGCCGGATCGGTGCCCGGCCGGATGACGATGACGTCATCGCAGCGCGAGGCGGTTGCCGAATACTCGACCGTGATCGCCACCGTGCGCGCCCCCTTGAGGCGGGCCTCCGTAAGCCAGTGGCTGTCCGGCATCTTGGTGGTGATCCAGTTCATCCCCCAGACCAGAATCAGCCCGGCATTCTCGGCGTCATGCAGCTCCCAGTCGTTGGTCTGCTCGCCCGACACCATGGGATGTCCCGGCGGCAGGTCGGTGTGGAACGAGTACGAGTCCCAGGCGCCCGACCCCTTGGCCTCGTCCGGTCCGACGCCGCGGACATGGGCATCGAGCAGCGCCAGGCTGTTGGCCATGCGAAAGGTGCCGAAGATGCGCGTGGCGCCAAGATAGGCCATTCCGCCGCGATGCTTGAACGTGCGAGTACCGGCCCTCTCGGCCGCCGCCACCATGTCCGGATCGTAGCCTTGAGCCAGCAAATAGCGCTCGCCCTGTTCGCCGGAATAGGTCTCGGCGATATTCAGGTAGGCCTGGGCGTGATAGCGATAGGCCTCCTCGTGACTGACCCGGACCCAGGAGTCGGTGCCGCGGTTGAGGTACTCGGCTGGTTGCGCGGCAGTCTCAGGATCGCGCGGGAAACCGGCGTCGACCCAGTCCTTGAAGCCCTTGCGCAGGAATGCGCCCTTGACGCGGCGATCGCCATAGAAGCGCCGCCCGAGCACCAGCCCCTTCTGACAGCACCGCGGATCCCAGCGCGAACTGGCGCCATTGCCGTACAGATCCGTCGCCTTGCTGTAGCCGTAGGTCGGCTGCACCCGGATCACGACGTTGTTCTTGATGAAGGCGCGCAGCAGGCAGTTGTGGGTGTCGTTGGGCGCGCACAGGAAGACGAACGACCCGTCGGTGCGGAAGATATCCCGGTAGATGCGCTCCCAGTCGCGGTTGGGATAGTGCGCCAGCGGATTGTCGACCCGAACCGGCTCAAGGAAGTGGAAGCGAGCGAGCAGATCCGATGGCGCTGCCACGGATCCGAACCCTGCCACCCCGGCAAGCTTGAGAAACCGGCGGCGGGAAAGCATACCGGGTGTAGTCGGCTTCGACATGACCTCGTCCTCCTGTTAGGCGGGCCCGCCCCTGCGCACAGGGGCTCGCGTCGTCGTTCGAGGCCAAGGCTATCGGCAATGCGGCGACGGGAAATTGACGATCGTCAATGTTGGCTCGTTTTCCGGTGGCCGCGCATCACCGAGATTGTCCGCGCAAGACGGCGATGTCAGGTTTGATCTGGCTCAACGTGCCGGAACCTCAGTCGACCAAGTACCAATTTCGTTACGGTCTCCAGGCTCCTCACGGGGCCGCAATGCAGATAATTCTGGCAAGGCAGTGGGAGGCATCGCAAGATGACTAAGCCATCGAGATTTCAGATCTGTCGCCAAGCCGGAAACGCAACGTGCGTGCTGCTCGGATGCACGCAGGTTTGGCCAGCGCAGCGAAGCCTGGCCGCATTGATCTCGACCGCCATGCCAAGGCTGGGTGTCGCAGGTGAACATGAGGCGGCGCTTCTCACCGTTTGCCGGCGATCTCTTCCGCTACACTTCGGCGCCACGGTAAGCGACGGTGGGTCATCGCAACAAGGAGACG
>CAYWVA010000102.1:0-8004 GCA_964461545.1 uncultured Rhizobiaceae bacterium
CGCCAGATGACCCGGATCAGGATCAACACGACGGTGACGACGATCAGGATCACCGATATGGCCGCCACCGCCGGGTCGATGTTGTCGCGCAAGCCCATCCAGATGCGCCTCGGCAGTGTTACCGCCTGGACGCTGGTGATGAACAGCGTCACGGCGATCTCCTCCCAGGACAAGACGAAGGTGAGCAGCCAGGCCGAGAACATGCCGAACTTGATGTTGGGCAGCACCACCATGACGCTCGTCTGCCACAGCGACGCGCCCATGCCGCGCGCCGCCATCTCGATGCGCCGATCGAGCTGGCTCAGAGCCACCAGGATGACGACGACGGCAAACGGCACGATCATGACGATGTGGGCCAGGGCGACACCCGGCAAGGTGTCGTAGCCGATCGGCTCGTACTGGCGCGACAGCCAGGTTGTGAAGAAATAAAGCGTAACCGCGGAGACGACCGGCGGCACCACCAGCGGCAGCATGACGAAGCCGACAATGATCGGGGTCAGGCGCGAGCGGGCATACCAGATGCCGAGACCGAATGCGGTCGCCAGTGCGGTGGCAATCAGACTGCTGATGAACGCGATCCTTGCCGACAGAAAGATGCTGGCGTGCCAGGCCGGGCTCTCCAGGATGGTCCGGTAATGGCGCAGCGAATATTCGCCCTCCGGCATTTGCAGGAAGCGAAACGGCGTGAACGAGATCGGCACAACGGCCAAAAGCGGCGCCAGGAGAAAGGCGATGGCAAGCAGGGTCATCAGGACCGCAATGACGCCTGGGCCGTAAATTCGCATGGTTCAGACCGCCAGCCTTTCGACCCGCGTCAGCTTGAGCATCAGCGCGATCAGCAGCGCCACGATGGTGACCAGGACGACGCTGAGGGCTGCCGCCAAGCCCCAGTTGACGGTGTGGAAGAGCTGCACGAAGACGAACTCGGCGATCATGATGCTGCGCCCTCCGCCGAGGATTGCCGGGGTGATGAAGAAGCCGAGCGAAAACACGAACACGATGACTGCCGACCCGATGATGCCGGGCAGCGTCATGGGCACGAACACCGCCCAGAAGGTGCGCAATCGCCCCGCCCCGAGCCCGCGCGCCGCCAGAAGCACCCGGTCGTCGACCTGGCGCATGGCCGCCGCGATGGGGAACACGGCGAACGGCACCAGGAAATGGACCATGCCGACAATGACCCCGAACTCGTTGCGCACCAGGATCAGCGGCTCAGTGATCAGCCCCAGGCCAAACAGCCAGGTGTTCACGAATCCGCGGGGATAGAGGATCACCAGCCAGCCGAAGGCGCGCGTCAGCACCGAAATCCAGAATGGGATGATGATGCACAGTTCGACGACGATCTGCTGGCGCCTGGAGCCGTAGACCCAAAGGTAGGACAGGACATAGGCGACCGCCACGGCAACCGCCGTCACGATGGCGCAGACACGGAAGGTGCGAAGCAGCACCGACTGGATGATCGGATCGGTGAAGGTGCGCACATAGTGGTCGACACCAGGCTCGGGCAGGGTGACGCTCCACTGCACGATGCCGAGGAAGGGAACGACATAGGTGGCGGCGAGGAACAGCGGCAAGGTGGCGATGAGCAGCCAATAGCCGACCGTGCGGGTGTCAAGCACGCGCCTTTGCCTCCCCTACAAGGCTCACGCCGTCAATGGCTCGCCTCGCCAGCCCGGGCCGGAGCTGGCGAGGCGCCACAAGGTCACTCGGTCGCGGTCTATGTCAAGCCGCGATTTCCGCCAGATACTTGTCCAGCGCGGCGGAATAGTTCTCGGCATACCAATCCATGTCGAGCGAGATCTGGCGTTGCGCGTTTGCCGGATCGACGCAGTTGTGGCGTTGCTGGTCTTGCGGGATCAGCGGATCGGTTGCCGGGTTCGCGGGGCCTTGTCCGATCATGTCGAACATGACCAGCTGGCGCTCAGGGATCTGCATCGTGGCGAGGAACCGCATGGCGTTTTCGGTGCCGCCGGGATTGTTGTTCATGACCCCGAAGGCGCCCGACTGCAGCAGCCCCTGGTCCCAGGTGTATTTGATCCGCCCGCCGCTGTCCTCTTCGATCAGCTTGGCGCGCGTGTTCCAGGCAATGGCCATGGCCGCCTCGCCGCCGAGCATCGCGGCCTGCAGCTCCGCCCCGCCGCCCCAGAACACCGAGACGTCGTCCTTGATCTCCTGGATCTTGCGGTGGGCCCGGTCGATGTCGATGGGGTAGAGATTGTCGGCTGAAGCGCCGTCGGCGAGCGCCGCCGCCTCCCAGCTCGACACGCCCCATTTGTACATCGCCCGTCGGCCCGGGAACGTCTGGGTATCGAAGAAGTCTGCCATTGCCGTCGGCGCCCGGTCGCCGTAGCGCTCCGAGTCGTAGCAGATGACGTAGCTGAAGAAGTAGGCCGAGGTGGCATGGTCCCAGCCGAAGCCGGGGCGGAACTTGCTGCGGTCGACGACCGAATAGTCGATGGGCTGAACCGCGCCCTGGCGGCCGAGGGTGATGCCCGAGAACGGGTCGATGTCGACCAGGTCCCAGGTGATCCTGCCGCCCTGGGCCTGGGCCAGCACGGCGCCTTCGGTCGGCCCGGAGCCGTCCATCCTGACGGGGATTCCGGTCTCGTCTTCGAACGGCTTGCCATAGGCGCTGGCATAGGCGTCCATGGCGTCGCCGCCCCAGTTGACGAGCACCAGCTGCTGGGCCTGGGCAAAGCTCAAATTTGCCCGCATGGCCAGCGGCAGCGCCAGCAGCGCGCCGACGGCCTGGGTGAAGCGGCGCCGGGAGATGGCGCCGGTGTGAACCTTGTGCAGCAGGATCGCTGCGCAGTCCCTCTGAAAATTGCCGTTCATGCTGTGATCCCTCTTAGGCGGATGTTGGCCGGGCTTGTGTTTGTGGTGTCTCCTTTGCCGGCAAAAGGAAGCTCTTGTCGATGGGCCACTCGACCCACACCTCGGCGCCGGGGGCGATGGCGCTGTCGAACTGCGACGTGGGGACGTCGGTGACCACGCTGGTGCCGCGCGGCGTTCTCAGCACCAGGCTGACCCGCGCGCCGCCGTAGATGGCGCTGCTGACCGTCGCGGGCACGCTGTTGAGGCTCGATCCGGCGCGCTGGCGAGTGATGGTGAGGTGTTCGGGGCGTACCGCGAGCAAGGCCGCGCCGTCGGTCTCGACCAATCGTGCCGGGCTTGCCAGCTCAACGTCCTCGAAGCGCCCGCGCACGGCGTTGCCGTCGCTCACCGGCGCGGTCAGGGTGAACAGGTTGATCTGTCCCAGGAACTCGGCAACGAAACGGTTGCACGGTTCCTCGTAGACGGTATCGGGGGCGCCCACCTGCTGCAGCCGGCCCTCGTCGAAGATGGCCACCCGGCTGGACAGGGCCAGGGCCTCGCTCTGGTCATGGGTGACGAACACGAAGGTGGTGCCGGTTTCGCCATGCAGCCGGCGCAACTCGAGCTGCATCTGGCCCCGCAGGTTCTTGTCGAGCGCCGACAACGGCTCGTCGAGGAGCAACACCTTGGGCGAGAAGACGAGCGCCCGCGCCAGAGCCACTCGCTGCTGCTGACCGCCCGACAGCTGGTGGGGACGCTTCTTCAGGTGTTCGGTGAGGCCCACCTTCTCGACGATGTCATCGACGCGGCGGCGGCGCTCGGCGGCCGCGACCCTGCGGGTCCTGAGCGGAAAGCCGATATTGTCCTCCACGCTCATGTGCGGAAACAGGGCGTAACCCTGAAACACCATGCCGTAGTGGCGCTGTTCCGGCGGCCGCTTCGTCACGTCGACCCCGTTCTCCTCGATCCGCCCACTGGTGGGCGCGACGAATCCGGCGAGGATCATCAGAAACGTGGTCTTTCCTGATCCCGAGGGACCAAGCAGGGTCAGGAACTCACCCTCCTCGATGTCGAGCGAGACGCCATCGAGCGCCCGGGTGGCGCCATAGTGCTTTTCGATGCCTACCGCGCGAAGAGTGCTCACGCAGTTCGCCTCCAACCCCATCCGATCGTCCAGCAGCGGCTTTGCGGAACTTGCGGAAATGGTTAGGCCGGGCGTGGGGCGCAAGCAATGTAAATCGGTTCCGCAGGTTGATGTTGCTTGCCGCGGCGCGATCGGACGCCAGCCCGCCGCCCCTGTTCACCGGAATGTGCTTGAAATGAACCGATCCTCACCCGACATGCCAGCCCACTGCACTTCCACAGAGTTGGGAACTTCCTCAAGTCGGGATCGCATGACCCCACAGCATCTCGCGAGCAACGGCACAGTCATGGCAGCACTATGATCAGCATGCCGTTTTTCGACAGAAGGCTTGATCTGGTGGTTTCAGAGAGGGCGCGGTGGCGCGCCATTGTGACGCTGCCACTGATTGCCACCATCCCGGTGCTGCTGTTCGCGATAGCCACAGTGGTATTCCTGACCCAGCAGCAGCAGCGCGCGCTTGAGCATGACCTAGTTCAGGTCGCCCGCCAGTCAATCCAGGCAGCGGATTTTCTGTTGAACGAGCGGCTGTCGACATTGGATGCGTTGTCCTCGCTCGCTGTGGAGGGTGACTGGCAAGGACTATCCTCCCAGGCGAGGCACCTGGTGAGTACCCGGCCCGATTGGAACGGCATCGTCGTGCAAGACGGTGACGGCTCGCTGCTTGCCTCTGAAATGAGCCCCGGTGCGCCGGAACCGACCCAGCTTGATGACGCCGATTTCGCGCCGGAGGCCTGGCGACCTTCCGTGGTAGTGCCCGGTGCCGGACGCGAACCGTTCCTGCTCGTGCGCAAGGCCTTCGGCCATCCTGAACTCGGCCAACTGGTGTTCTCCGTCATCTTGGACTTGGCACCGTTTTCGCGGGCGCTCGCTGAGCAAGCCGATCCGGACTGGACTGTTGCCGTATTGGATGGCAATCGCGTCATCGCTGGTCGTTCTCGCGATCCGTCCAATTTTGTCGGGGCGCCAGCTACCGCCTCCCTGGTCGAGGAGGTCGCGGCAGCGAACGAAAGCTTTTTCTATGCGCTCACTCAGGAGGGTCAGCGCGTTTACACCGCCTTCAGCACCTCTGCACGCTCGAACTGGACAGCCGCCGTCGGTGCGCCGGCCCATCTGGTCGAGGGGCCGCTTCGCAGAGCCCAGTGGACGTGGATCGGGGGAGGCATGGCCGCTGTTGCCTTGGCAGCCCTGCTGGCATGGCTTCTGACGCGGAGCATCCTGGAGCGTCAGGCAGCCGAACGCCGAGCTTTGCAGCTGGAAGCCGAGCGCCGATCCGAGGCCCGGCTGTCGGACATTGCGACCCATTTCCCCGGCGTCATGTATCGCCGCGTCCTGCATCCGGACGGACGGATCAGCCATCCCTATCTCAGCAAGGGGATGTCTGAAATTGGCGGGCATCAGGAGGTCCAGCGGCTAGCTAGCGCGAGGTCGCTCGACGAACTGGCGCAGGATTACATCGTGCCCGAAGACCAGGCGGCGGTGCGCAACGCGATAAAGCGCTCAGCTGAAACGATTGCCCCTTATCACGTCGAAGCGCGCATCAGACGGCCCGACGGCAGCGTGGGTTGGGTGCGCAGCATGGCAAGTACGCGCCGTCTCGACGACGGCTCGGTGGTCTGGGACGGTGTGGTCATGGACGTTACGCCGCTGAAAGAGGCAGAAAGGGCATTGAAGGCCCAGACCGAGGTCCTCAAAACCGTCAATCACGTCAGCAGACAGATTGCCAGCGAACTTGACCGCGACAAGCTGGTGCAATCGGTGCTGGACGCCGGCCGCGACGTCGTCAATGCAGCGTACGGCGCATTCTTCTACAATGTGACGAGTGACACAGGGCAGTCCTACATGCTTTACGCCCTGTCGGGCGCCAGCCTGGCCGACTTCTCCTCGTTTCCGATGCCGCGCAACACCGAGATCTTCGGGCCGACGTTCCGCGGCGAAGCCGTCATCCGCCTGGATGACGTGACGCAGGATCCCCGCTACGGCAAGAACAAGCCGTTCCACGGAATGCCTGCCGGACATTTGCCCGTTCGCTCCTACCTGGCGGTGCCCGTCGTGTCGCGCACCGGAGAGGTGTTGGGAGGCCTGTTTTTCGGTCATCCGGAGCCGGGCATGTTCGACGAGGCCGCCGAGCAGGCCCTTTCAGGCATTGCCGCTCAAGCCGCGGTAGCATTGGAGAATGCCCACCTGTTCAAGGCGGCCGAAGACGAGATTGCACAGCGCAAAGAGGTGGAGGCGCAACAGAAGATGCTGCTGGCGGAGCTCAATCACCGCGTAAAGAATACCCTCGCTGTGGTTCTGGCGATCGCCCAGCAGACGGCCCGAACTTGCAGCACGATCGACCGCTTCGGCGAGGTCTTTCGCGGGCGCATCATGGCGATGGCAAATGCTCACACCTTGCTTACCGCCGGAAACTGGCGGTCGACCGCCCTCCGAGCGTTAGTGACGACGGCCCTGACGCCCTACGCTGAGCCAGGGGGTGAACGGGTTCATATTTCGGGGCCTGAGGTCATCGTGCCCCCCAAGCAGGCGCTTGCCCTCAGCCTTGTCTTTCACGAACTGGCTACCAACGCGTCCAAGCATGGAGCGCTTGCCTCGCAGGGGGGAAGCCTTCACGTGGAGTGGTCACCTGCCGAGGATGGAATGTTGAACCTGAGCTGGCGGGAGCGTGTCGAAGGCGAGATCAAGGAGCCGGAGAGCGAAGGCTTCGGAAGCCGCCTCATCACCATGAACGTGGCTGGGGAGATCGGGGGCAGCGTTCACCGCGAGTATGCCCCGGGCGGGTTCAGTGCCAAGCTGCGGCTTCCTTGGGACCCGTCGACGGCACAAATCGTGCTGCCTGGGAAGAAAAGCCGGTCAGCCGTCACTGCCGAGCAGGCGGGGGAATTCATCCGGAACCAATCATCCGCTCAGCCGTTTGACGTGCACCCTTCCGTTGGCCGAAGAGAAGCGCCTATGCGGCCGCCATCTTGGTGACGGGGAGCGCCTTTGGCGCCGTGGGTCTCCGCCTCGGCCTAGATGGCCGGGGCTTTTTCTTGCCCGGACCGTGCCGCTGTGCCGTGGAATAGCCGCCTATCCATGCAGCACACGGCGATTGAGGGTTTTTTCGTTGCCCCTGCAACTTCTTTCTCCACAGGGCGTTGCTCCCGATCTGGCGGGAAGGAACCGATGGCCAGAAAGCAAGCGATACCGCTCCTAGCTGAGGGCCTGCATCCGGCCTTCGACCCGAACATATTGATAATGCTTGAGCAGGTCGTGGATGACGCTTGGCGGGAGCTGATGAACAGCGGCAGCCCGCTGGCCACGCACCGGGGCGAGCGAGTTGTCCGCAAGCTCATGGCTCGTCGGGTTTTCTCCCAGGTGAGCCATGGCGAACTTGATCCTGGCCGCCTGAAGCAACATGCCCTCCAGGGATTGCTCGACCCGCTTGGCAACTAGCATTGGCAAATTATGTGCCGCCAGATTGCTTCATCATCCGGACAGTGATTACATGAAAGGGCGCCACTGGCGCCCTCTCGATTCGTCACTTATCCAGAGTTGTTATGGGCGCCAAGCTGCCATAACTTATTGCACCGCTGCACCCCCACAATTGCAGCCACCTTCCACATGAGACGCCATTCGATGTTGTGTTTCCTGGCAAGAGTAACGACGTCTGATCTCCACATGCCTTCCGGGTTGTCCTCAAGAGCCCTTCTCAAAACCCGAATAGCAGAGATTTGCTGCCATTCCTCCGCTCGGTCTTCAGCGGCGATCGTTGGGTCGATTGCTTCTGGCCTTCCGTTCATCGCCCGGTTCCTCTCATGGGTTGAGACTGTTCCCCCACCACCCTACCGACGCGACAAACGAATCTCGAAATCATCCTCCTCAACTTGTCCAGACTATGGCCGCCCGGCAAGTCCCTGTTTTGTTGTGGAAAACCCGGGATAATACGAGCGGGCAACGAATCGCGACGTCAGCACAGTCTCGGCCCGCTGTTCGGCCTCGGTGAGCTAAGAATTGGTGCGGTCGAGAAGAGTCGAACTTCCACGGGGTTTCCCCCACTAGCACCTCAA
>CAYWVA010000103.1:0-7984 GCA_964461545.1 uncultured Rhizobiaceae bacterium
GTCCCCGCGAAAGCGGGGACCCAGTTCTTGCCAACCGCCCACTGGATTCCCGCTTGCCATCCTGTTCTAATGGTTGATAGGAAATCGAGGTTCTGCAGAACTGGCTCAGCCAGAGACGGCAACCATCGCCGACAACCGTAAGCGCTAAGCGACTTTAATTGGCTGACTTTTCGGACGTTGGCGGACTAGCGCGGATGCAGGTCTGGCGGAGACGGAGGGATTCGAACCCTCGATACGGCTTATCACCGTATAACGGTTTAGCAAACCGCCGCCTTCAGCCACTCGGCCACGTCTCCGTCAAGGCGGATCAAACACTTAGCAGTTAACACTCGCCGTCGAAACCCCGAATTGGCACCGGAACCCGGACCTGTTCGCATCGCAGCCTCGAGTGCGGTGGCGGCTGCCGTGTCGGTCTTCTCACAAAGATGGGCATAGCTGCTCAGGGTCACAACGGGGCTTGCATGGCCTAGCCGACGGCTGATTGTCAAGACATCGAGCCCGCTGGCGATCAATGCCGAGGCGTGGCTGTGCCGCAGGGCGTGGACCTGCCGGCTTCCAGAAACGCCTTCGACCAGCTGTAATAAAGGCTCTCCGCGATGCCCTGGCGCCGGCTCGACGCAGCGGGGCTGACGGTTGATGACATTGACATCGTCCTGTCGCCCATACCGCTGGGCGGTCGTAGCCCACCCTTGCGAGAATCTGCCCATACCGCTTGATCGCGGCCACTGGGCGCCCCAAAGTGTAGAAACACTGCAAGCAGGAGGCAGCGATGGCGGGAATTCTGTTGGAAGGCAAGAACGTGACCGACGAGCAGCGCGCGGCCCACGCCCGCAAGATGTCAGAGGACAACAGGGCCAAGGCGCTGGTGCGGATGGCTGAGATCAAGGCCAGGGGCGGGGGGCGCAAGCTCGCCGAGGCCGAACGGTTGCCCGGAGCGGTGCTTGACGATCAGGTGGTCCCGGCGGGTGGGCACTACTCGCACAAGGTCGCCGCCGGCAATACCCTGCGGATCATCGACCTTGAGGGGCGCCAGGCCGTCGACTTCCTGTGCTACGAACTCGACAATCCCGAGAACCGTTACAATGCGGCCAACACCATCAAGTTCAACAGGTCGATCTATATCGGCCAGGGCTTCAAGCTGTATTCTGACCTCGGTGACGTGCTGATGACGGTTGAGGCCGATACGGTGGGCTGGCACGACACGATCGGCGGCTGCTGCAGCTCGGAAGCGAACTACGTACGCTACGGCGTGAAGGATACGCCAAGCTGCCGCAACAACTTCATTAGCGCACTTGCCGAGCACGGTATGGGGCCGCGCGACATCCCTGCCAACATAAATTTCTTTATGTACGTGCCGGTACGCGACGACGGCTCAACCGAGATAGTCGAGGGCATGTCCGAGCCGGGGGACTTCGTCGACGTCAGTGCACAAAAGGACGTTCTGGTTGCGATCTCGAATTGTCCGCAGGTCTTCAATCCGTGCAACGGCTGGAATCCCACCCCAATCCGCGTAATAGAGTGGTGCCCAGGAGCATAGCGACGACTGAAAGCAACCTATGTTCACTAAAGAGCGCGATCGACGCGCTCGCGATGACCGGTCTTGTAGCAGCCACAGAGGGCGCTGCCTGACATCCCTGGGTTCCGGCGCTCGCTGCCCGCGCGAAGCTCCGAGGAGCGGTTGACCGGCCTTGCGCCAATATCGGTCGTCTGTCCTAGCTGTGCTGGTAATGCGTCGCCGGTTCGGGAGCGTCCTTCGGTGGCAGCGCCGGCTCCTGCGGCAAGGGATGGAACTGCTGCTCGCTCATGTCGAGAGAAGGCTCGTAACGCATCACGAACTGGCCCTCGGCGCCATCGGGCGCGCCGTCAAGCGCCCGCTGGATGGCATTGGCGATATCATTGTTCCAGGGCAGGATAATCGGACGCGGCTCCACCCGGGCATCGTCGTCGATATAGATGTAGATCGCCTTGTCCTGGACCATCTTGGCCGCCAGCACCCGGTAGTCGCCCGAGTCAAGGTCCCAGACAAGATCGATTGGCCGATGCCAGCCGAGGCTTTCGATCGCTGCCACGGCAATCGTGGGCATTCCGGCCAGAAACAGTACCACCGCCGCCGGACGGGCCCAGGTGTCGCGCCTCGACCAGATCGCCAACCAGGCGGCGCCGGCAAATAGCCCGATCACCCCCAATGCGAGCCACACCACATACGTCATGAGCTCGCTCCTGCTCCTGCCCTCAAAGGACGAAAGACGTTGTTCAAGGAGTTGGGCTCGACCGTGCCATTATCATCGAGCCGGAAGCGCAGTGCGGTGCGCTCCTCGCCGTTCCGGGTGAGCTCTACCGTCGTGGTGGCGACCGGCACAATGCCCTTGTCGCCCTCTTCCCTGCTCAGGTGCACCTCGACATCAACCTCAAGAGGCAGCTCCGGGCAGCGGTAGCAATGGACGTTGACGATGTACTCGCCCGCCGGAATGCCGCGCGAATAAGCGTTCTCATAGTTGCGCTCAGGATCTGGATTGCCGAGATCGTCGCGCAAAAGGTTGAACAGCTCGGCGCTCTTGTTTGAGTAGCCGACCGGAGCGGAGTCACCCGGCCCCATGACCCACATGTCGACGTCGATGTCACCCGGCGGCCAGTGGATGGCGACGACGACGTTGCCGGGCGGCGTGTAATTCGCTGCGCTCTCCGGTGGATTGATGTGGGGCAGAAGCCATACCACCATGGCAACGAAGCCAAGCACCATGAGCAGCGTGAAGTCGCGGAAGACCGTGCCGGCCGAGCGTCCAGTCATGGCTCATGGCCCGCGCGCAAATGGGTTGCGAGATCAGTCATGGCTCCGCCCCATCTGCCAGACCGCGATGCGGTCCGACCAGTACACGACAAGGGCGGTCCTCAGCATGCGCATGTTGACCTCGTGCCAGATCGCCAGCGCTGCGCCGAGAAGTGTGGTGTTCAGCGCAATCCGCATCCCCTGCATGAGAGAAGCCACCGCACCTTGGGCGCCCGTCGCATTGGCGACCGAAGCCTGGTCGATGCCTGAAAGTGCGATCGAAAAGCCGATCACGGTGCCGAGAAGCCCCAGTGCCACCAGCCACTCCGACACCGAGGACAGCCACTCGGTCTTGGCCACGTCCTTGTCTCGCTTGGCGTAGCAGGCTGGCTCCGGCCCGTGAAACTTCGAGGAGTTTATTTCAAGGCTGATGACCGCAGTCTCCTTCAGCGACCACAGCCAGCCGACGGCGAACAGAATGGTGATGGCGATGGTCAGGCCGCTCTGATCGTTTGCATAGACTGGTCCTAGTATTCCATTCCAGGCCAGCGCTGCCACCAGCGCGAACATGAGAGTATTGAAGATCAAAAACCGGTACATAAGAAGATTGGAAAGCATCGTATTTCTTTCCACAATGCGGCCACCACAGAGGCCTAGTGTTGACAGACGGCCGCTATTGGCTAGGCCAAGCTTTGCAGTTGCAAGATATCGTCCGATCGTCGATCATCTGTCGACCCTGCATCGAACCAAACTTCACATCATCTTACGGCGCGAACAACGCGCGAGCCGAATGGTGGTTCCGACCAGCGACGGCTCGCCCGGCCATGGCGTGAGCGGAGGCTCTTGACAGCCGCCAGCCGTCATCCGAACTAGGCAGCACATGCCGCTGAGCAGGTGCGGCAAGGGGAGGCCCCGCGTGAACGAAGACAAGGTCCAGCGCACACAGCGTCTGGCGGCGGCGTTGCGCGCCAATCTGCGTCGGCGCAAGCAGCCGGCACGCCGGCAGCCCCGCGCGCAAGACCACGACGCCAACGAGCCGAATGAGGCCGAATCTGGCAAGCCGGACATGGATCGGCCGCCCGGCAAGACCTGAAAGGTTGCCCGGCCAGTGCCGTTGTGCTTGTAACAGTATTTCAGGCTTCGGGGATTGTCCGGAAGCGCCGTAGTTTGTTGGGCGTCAGGTAGGATTTGCACATGGACCGGATCAGGATTCGGGGCGGCCAGCGGTTGTTGGGCGAAATCCCCATCAGCGGTGCCAAGAATGCCGCTTTGCCGCTGATGATCGCCAGCCTTCTGACTGACGAGACGTTGAGCCTCGGCAATGTCCCGCGGCTCAACGACGTCTCCTTGCTGCTGCGGATCTTGCGCAACCACGGGGCCGACACCATGCTGGCCGGCAAGCGACCGGGGCAGGACACCCAGGCAGGCGATACCATTCATCTCACCGTCCGTGAGGTGGTGGACACCACGGCCCCTTATGAGCTGGTATCGCGCATGCGCGCGAGCTTCTGGGTGCTTGGACCGCTGGTGGCGCGGTGCGGTCAGGCCAGGGTGTCGCTGCCCGGCGGCTGCGCCATCGGCACGCGCCCAGTGGACCTGCACCTGATGGCGCTTGAACAGCTCGGCGCTTCGATCGAGCTTGAAGGCGGCTATGTGATAGCCCGCGCACCAGGCGGCCTCAAGGGCGGCCGCATCGTGTTCCCAAAGATCTCGGTCGGCGCCACCCATAACGCGATCATGGCGGCGACCCTGGCGCGGGGCGAAACGGTGATCGAGAATGCCGCTCGCGAGCCGGAAGTTGTCGATCTGGCCACCTGCCTGGTCAAGATGGGGGCGCACATCGAGGGCATTGGCAGCGCCACGGTGCGGGTGCAAGGCGTGGAGCGGCTGCATGGGGCCGAACATTCCGTGATGGCGGACCGTATCGAGACCGGCACCTACTGCATGGCGGTGGCCATGACCGGCGGCGATGTGACGCTGACAGGCGCGCCTGTCGATCTGCTCGGATCGCTGATGACCACCATGGCCATGGCCGGAGTCGATCTCACGCCGGGCAATAGCGGCTTGCGGGTGCGGCGCGATGGCGGAGACATTCTGCCTGTAACGGTGGAAACGCAGCCCTATCCCGGATTTCCCACCGACCTGCAGGCTCAGCTGATGGCGCTGGTGACCCGGGCCGAAGGCGTCTCCCAGATCCGCGAGACGATCTTTGAGAACCGGTTCATGCATGTCCAGGAGCTGGCCCGCCTCGGTGCCGACATTGCGCTAAACGGCGAGACAGCGATCGTGCGGGGGGTCAAGTCGCTGCGCGGTGCCGAGGTCATGGCAACCGATCTCAGGGCTTCGGTGTCGTTGGTGGTCGCTGGTCTGGCAGCGGAAGGCGACACAGTGATCCACCGGGTTTACCATCTCGACCGGGGCTTTGAAGCGCTGGAAGCCAAGCTGGCCGCGTGCGGTGCCGACATCGTTCGGATCAGCGCGTGATGGAACCGGACCCCGCCATGCCGCCGCTCAAGCTGACGGCGCTCGACAGTGAAGACCTGGAGATCATCTCGGCGCACATGCAGGACGCCGCCTTACTGTTGGGCGACATCAGCTACCTGCCCAGGCAGAAAAAGCTCGCTCTGGTCGCCAACCGCTTCGACTGGAACAGCGCCGTGTCCGATGGCCAGGCCGCCAGCGCCAGCAAGAGCATGTACCGGCGATGCCGCTGCGGGCTGCAGATCAATCGCGTGTTTTCGGTCAAGTTCATCGGCCTGCACCGGGACAATCCCGGTGCTGTCCTGTCGCTGCTCGCCATTCTGTTCCATCCTGGTCCGGAGGCGCCGGGCGGCATGATCGAGCTGACCTTTTCCGGCGGCGCGGCGGTGCGCGCCGAGGTCGAATGCATTGAAGTGGCGCTCGACGATCTCGGGCCAAGCTGGGAGACACCGCGCAAGCCTGATCATGCCGACCTAGGCAGCGAGGATTGAGGCCACGGCATGGCGCAATGGCTGAGGACGAGCGACCCGGCCTTCGAAGCCCGGTTCGCGAGGCTGCTCGCCACCAAGCGCGAGAAGGCCGACGATGTCGCAGTCGCGGTCGCAAGCATCCTTCGCGATGTCCGCGCCCGCGGCGACCAGGCCCTGATCGAGCTCACCAGGCGCTACGACCGTTTCGATCTTATCGCTGAGCGGATCAGGCTGTCGGCAGATGAGATCAAGGCCGCAGTAGCAGACTGCTCGGCGAAAGTGCGCGCCAGCCTCGACTTTGCCGCCCGCCGCATCGAAGCTTATCACCGCCGGCAGCGGCCAGGCGACGAACGCTTCACCGATAAGGACGGAGTGGAACTCGGCCACCGCTGGACGGCGGTCGACGCGGCGGGGCTCTACGTACCCGGCGGCCTGGGGGCCTACCCGTCATCAGTCCTCATGAACGCCATCCCCGCCAAGGTGGCCGGCGTCAAGCGCATCGCCATGACCGTTCCAACCCCCGACGGCATCCTTGATGGGCAGGTGGTGGCCGCCGCCGCCATTGCCGGCATCGACGAGATCTACCGGGTAGGCGGCGCCCAGGCGATCGCGGCTCTGGCCTATGGCACCGAGACCATCGCTGCGGTGGCCAAGATCGTCGGGCCGGGCAATGCCTATGTGGCGGCCGCCAAGCGCCAGGTGTTCGGCACCGTCGGCATCGACATGATCGCCGGCCCCTCCGAGGTGGTCATCCTCGCCGACGCCGACAACGACCCGGAGTGGCTGGCCGCCGATCTCCTGGCCCAGGCCGAGCACGATGCCTCGGCGCAGTCGATCCTCGTGACCGATTCTGAGTCGCTGGCGGCGGACGTGGAGGCGGCGATCGAGCGTCAGCTCGAGGTGTTACCGCGGCGCGAGCTTGCCGGCGCAAGCTGGCACGCGTTCGGGGCCATCATCGTCGTAGACACCCTGCACGAAGCCACCGCCCTGGTTGACCGCCTGGCGCCGGAACATCTCGAGATCGCAAGCCACGAAGCCGAGGCGCTGGCCGCGGCCGTGCGCAACGTGGGAGCGATATTCATCGGTCGCTTTGCGCCGGAGGCCATCGGCGACTATGTGGCCGGTCCAAACCACGTTCTGCCCACCGCCAGGACCGCTCGGTTCTCTTCGGGCCTGAACGTGCTTGACTTCATGAAGCGCACCTCGATCGTGAAGCTCGATGCTGAGGCATTGCGCGCCCTCGGACCCCACGCCGTCACCCTGGCACGCGCTGAGGGCCTTGAGGCCCATGCCCGTTCGATCGCCGTTCGCCTCGATCGGACCTGAACTGCGGTGATCGAAAGCAGGCTATGGCACACAGCGGGCAGCCGAGCGGACAAAGCCCCCACCGGCTGATCGCGGTGGACCTCGACGAAAGCTTGCGCGGCATACCATCTGCTGATGTCGAGCATGAGCGCAAGGTGGCGATCTACGATCTGCTGGAGGACAACGCGTTTGAGGTGATCGGCCACCAGAGGGGGCCCTATCGCCTGAAGCTGTCGATCGTCGACAAGCGGCTGGTGTTCGACATCGAGGATTGCGATGGCAGCCAGTGCGCCATCATCGGGCTGGCGCTGGCACCGTTCCGGCGCATCGTCAAGGACTACTTCTTGATCTGCGAAAGCTATTATCAGGCGATCCGCACCGCGCCGCGCAGCCAGATCGAGACCATCGACATGGCCCGTCGCGGCCTGCACAACGAAGGCAGCGATGTGCTGAGGAAGCGGCTCGCCGGCAAGATCGACGTCGACAACGACACCGCCCGGCGGCTGTTCACTCTCGTATGCGTCCTCTACTGGCGCGGCTAGGCTTGGTATGTCTGGAGATTTGCCGGGCGCTGTGCTGTTCGCGTGCAGTCAAAATGCCATCCGTTCACCGATGGCGGAGGGACTGGCGCGCCATTTCTATGGCCACAAGATCTACCTGGCCTCGTGCGGCGTCAGGCGCGGCGAGCCTGATCCATTCGTCATCGCTGTCATGGATGAACTCGGCATCGACATGCGGCGCCATCGCCCGCAGGACTTTGATGAGTTGCAAGACGACAGCTTCGACCTCATCGTCTCGCTGTCGCCTGAGGCGCACCACCGGGCGGTGGAGATGACGCGCACCATGGCCGTCGAGGTCGAGTACTGGCCGACGATCGACCCGTCTTTGACCATGGGCAGCCGCGAACAGAGGCTCGACGCCTATCGCGACGTGCGCGATAAGCTTCGCCAGCGGCTGCTCA
>CAYWVA010000104.1:0-7946 GCA_964461545.1 uncultured Rhizobiaceae bacterium
CCGGCGGAAAGGGATGAGAAGAACGAAGAGGACAACGAACGGCAGCAGAGACAACAAGAACAGCGTCATCCGTCCTCCTTGATCCAAGCGCAGATGCTATAGGCGCTGCGCGCCTTAGAGTCTTGGCCTGCTCGGCCATCTGCCGGTCCCGATGGTCGACGTCGTCGAACCTGAACAGCTCGTCGCCGGTCGCCATCCAGTTTGGAATGGATGAACGTGGAGATGATGTCGGCATCGGCGTAGCGCTCTGCCATCACGGCGTTCATATGGCCGCCCTCATGAACGAGCTTGGGCTCGCCTTCCAGGCCCTCGAATACCTGCCGCTCCCAGGGTTCGATCTCGAAGATGGCGATCTTCATCGGGCCGCCTCATCCGGCCTGCCGGTCTGTGATCCCAGCGCAGGAAGCGCCTTCGTGTTCGGCCTGGGCGACGACCCGCTTCACGGCGAGAAAGCTGTCGGGGCTGACCGAGATCGAATCGATGCCGTGCTCGACAAGGAAGCGGGCGAACTCGGGATGATCGCTCGGCGCCTGACCGCAGATGCCGGTGTGCGTGGCGCTTTTGTGCGTCTTGGCAAGCAAATCCGCGATGGCGACAGTAACCGCCTTGTTCTGCTCGTCGAACAGCGCGCTCAGAACCTCGCTGTCGCGGTCGACACCGAGCACCAGCTGGGTCAAATCGTTGGAGCCGATGGAGAAACCATCGAAGCGTTCGGCGAAATCCTCGGCCAGAATGACGTTGGAGGGAACCTCGGCCATTACATAGACCTCAAGGCCGTTTCGGTCGCGGACAAGGCCGTTGTCGGACAGGACCTTCAGGACACTGTCGGCTTCCGCGATGGTGCGGCAGAAGGGGATCATGACGATGATGTTGTCGAGGCCGATCTGTTCCCGCGCCATGCGCACCGCGCGACATTCCAGGGCGAACCCTTCACGATATCCCTCGCTGTAGTAGCGGCTGGCGCCGCGCCAGCCGAGCATAGGGTTTTCCTCCTTCGGCTCGAACGCCTCGCCGCCGATCAGCCGGGCATATTCATTGGTCTTGAAGTCGCTCATGCGCACGATCACCGGGTTGGGATGGTGTGCCGCGGCGATCCGAGCCATACCGCGCGCCAGCGTCTCGACGAAATAGTCGGTCTTGTCGCCATAGGCCCGGGTCAGCTCGGCGATCTGCTTACGCGCCGCCTTGTCCTTGAGTTCGTCATAGCGCACCAGCGCCATGGGATGGATCTTGATCAGATTGCCGATGATGAACTCCATGCGGGCAAGCCCGACGCCGTCGGTCGGCAGCCGCCACCAGCGGAAGGCCGCCGCAGGGTTGCCCAGGTTGACCATGACGCGGGTCCGGGTTTCGGGAATGTCGCCGATATCGATCTCGCGCACATCGAAATCAACGATCCCATCGTAAACGTAGCCCTCGCCGCCCTCGGCGCACGACACCGTAACTTCACCGCCGTCTTTCAGCACCTTGGTGGCGTCCCCGGCGCCGACGATGGCCGTAAGACCGAGCTCGCGGCTGACGATGGCGGCGTGGCTGGTGCGGCCACCGTGATCGGTGACGATGGCCGACGCCTTCTTCATGATCGGCACCCAGTCCGGATCGGTCATGGCGGTCACGAGAACGCCGCCTGGCTTGAACTGGTCGATGTCGGCAGCACTCTTGAGGCGACAGACATTGCCGGCGGCGATCGAATCGCCAATGGCCAGTCCGGAGACCAGCCTGCGCCCTTTCTCTTTCAGCCGGTAGGTCTTGAGTGTGCCCACATCCTTGCGCGACTGGACGGTTTCGGGGCGCGCCTGCACGATCGCCAACTCGCCAGTTTCGCCGTCCTTGGCCCACTCGATGTCCATGGGCTGGCCATAATGGGCCTCGATGGCGCAGGCCCAGCGCGCCAGCTTCAGCACTTCATCGTCGTCCAGCACGAAGGACGCGCGTTCCCTATTGTTCGTATCGATAAGCTTAGAAGTGGCTTGGCCCCCCGTCGCGTAGATCATCTTCTGTGATTTCCTCCCGAGCCTCCTTTCGATGATCGGCCGCAGCTCCGGGTTATCCAGGAGCGGCTTGAAAACGTGGTATTCATCCGGCTCAACGATCCCCTGAACGACGGTCTCGCCCAAGCCCCAGGCGCAGTTGATCAGCACGCTGCGGGGGAAGCCGCTTTCGGTGTCGATGGTGAACATCACGCCGGCCCCGGCCTTGTCGGAACGCACCATCTCCTGCACCCCGACCGACAGAGCCACTTTCATGTGGTCGAAGCCATTGTTAATGCGATAGATAATGGCCCGGTCAGTGAACAGCGAGGCATAGCAGCGCCGGCACGTCTCCAGCAGGGCCTTTTCGCCGCGCACGTTCAGGAAGCTCTCCAGCTGTCCTGCAAAGCTCGCTTCGGGAAGATCCTCGGCCGTCGCGCTGCTGCGCACGGCCACGCTTGTGATCTTGTGGCCGCTGCGTTCCGCCATCTCGCGCAAGCCGCGCGTGATGGCCTGCGTCAGGGGCTCTGGGAACTCCGCCTCGAGGATAATCTTGCGCACCGCCTTGCCGATTTGGGCCAGGTTACTCCCGTCGCTCTTCAACTCGGCAAGCTTGTCGGTCAGGCGATCGGTAAGGACGTTGGCCTCGAGGAAGTTCCAATAGGCGTCCGCCGTCGTCGCAAAGCCGCCCGGCACGTTGATGCCGGCCTGCTTGAGCTTGCCGATCATCTCGCCGAGCGACGAGTTCTTGCCGCCGACAATCGCCGTGTCCGAACGATCCAGGTCCGAGAACCAGCGGATCAGGGGAGTCGCTTCGTTCATCACTTGGCCTCCTTTGCGGACTTCATGGTCGGGTTTTCGTCGCGATCACGCTCCTCGGACCTGAGCAGTCGGAACTGGCAGATCTTGCCTGGCGCCAGGTCGCGATAGTGGCCCCGGTAGGCCACGGTGATGGGTACGGACGTGAAGGAACGGCTACCGATCCGCAGCGTATCGTGATCGACCTCGATGTCCAGCATTTGCCTGCGATTGCGCAGCATCACCTTGATCTGGCGCAAGTTGTCGGCCAGGGCGGGATCGAAGTGCAGGGTGTTGGCGCGCATCTCGATGCCGATATAGCGGCGCTGGACCAGGTCGATGGTCTCGGCCATGGCGCCGACTGGCGGCGGGCCAAAGCTGGTCTTTCATATACTTCACGCCTTATGCCATGGCAGGCTTGATCCACGTCAATGTCGCGCTGCTCTCCGGGACCTAGTCTTGCACGTATCGACGCTGCTGCGACGCGCAGGTGGCGATTGCAAAGGAGGCATTCCATGAACCTACCAAGACTGAACCCAATCCGACGGTCGGGCCGCGATCTCAGTCCCTTTGCACTGTTGCAACGGGAAATCGATCGGCTGTTCGACGACGTTGCCCAGACAGTGCCGTCGTCAGGCTCCACGGGCGCCTCGGAGATGATGGTGAACATGGATTTGGCGGAGACCGACAAGGAAATCGAGCTGACGGTGGAACTTCCGGGGATTGAGCCTAAGGATGTCGATATCAGCATCTCTGGCAATGTCTTGACCATCAAGGGCGAGAAGAAGGTCGAGAAGGAAGACAAGGACAAGAACTACCGTCGCGTTGAACGAAGCTATGGGTCGTTCATGCGCTCGGTAGAACTGCCCGCTGGCGTCGCCCCCGACGCCATCAAGGCGGCGGTCAACAATGGCGTGCTGAAGGTGACGGTGCCGAAGCCAGCGGCCGCCGAGGCCAAGAAGATTGAAGTCAAGCCGGCCGCCTGAACTTGAGCCCCAGCGCCCGTGTGCCCCGGCATCGGCTCGGGGCCGTGAGTTGCCGAAGCTTGGCCGGCCGCCGGATGCCGCCTACAATCCGGGGCCGGCGCCTTGCACTCAAGATCACGATGCGGCACGCTTTGATTGTCTTTGAGCCGAATCTGTCGAAGGAGCACCCGTCATGCAAGCCAAGGACATCATGGCCCGCGACGTCATAGTCGTCCCCGAGACCAGCACGGTCAACGATGTGGCGAAGGTTCTGCTCGATCGCGGCATCAGCGCGGTGCCGGTCGTCGATGCCTCGGGCCGCGTGACCGGCATGGTCAGTGAAGGCGACCTGTTGCATCGCTCAGAATCGGGGACTCGGCGACGCCGCTCGTGGTGGCTATCGCTGTTTGCCAATGCAAACGTTCTGGCCGACGAGTTCGTCAAGGAACACTCCCGCCGGGTGAGCGATGTCATGACGCGCAACGTGATTACGGCCCGGCCCGAGACTGAGCTCGTTGAGATTGCCGAGATGCTCGAGAAGAACCGCATCAAACGGGTGCCGATCATCGAGGACGGCAAGCTTGTCGGTATCGTCAGCCGCGCCAACCTGGTTCAGGCGCTTACCAGGTTGACCGAGGATAGCGAGCCATCGGAGGGGTTGGACGATTCCCAGATCCGTGAGCGCATTCTGGCCCGCCTGCAGGCGGAGCCGTGGAGCACCTCCTGGCTCAACGTCCGGGTTAATAAAGGGGTTGTCGAACTGTGGGGATCGGCGACCTCATCGGCTCAGAGGAAAGCCGCCCGCCTGGCCGCCGAACTCACACCGGGCGTGGTCCGCGTGGAAGACAACGTCGTAGTCCAAAGTCACGTCCCATACACTTGACACCGGTCCACAGGGGAACTCGGTTGCCCAGGCGGCCCGGAATACCCTTGTGTTCCGGTCACGCGGACTTACGAAAGTGTATCGCAGCGGAGAGGTGGAGGTGCACGCCTTGCGCGGTGTGGACCTCGACATTGCGGAATCGGAGTTCCTCGTCCTGCTGGGACCTTCGGGGTCGGGCAAGTCGACGCTCGTCAACATTGTGGGCGGGCTCGACATACCTACTTCGGGCCGGCTGTTTTTCAAGGACCAGGAGCTCACCGGCCTCGGCGACAGCGGCCTGACGCGCTACCGCCGAGATCACGTCGGCTTCGTCTTCCAGCTCTACAACCTGGTGCCGAGGCCTCACCCTTTGTGGGCCCTTTGTGGAGGCAGGTGGGAGTACGCTTAAGGAGGCGCCTGATCAGCTGCCCGGACACGGAAATCCGAGGCTGTGTCCGCGCTGACTTCATTCCTGCTAAGTCATTGATTTTGTGGTGCCCCTGGCCGGAGTCGAACCAGCACGGCCTTGCGGCCAACAGATTTTGAGTCTGCCGCGTCTACCATTCCGCCACAGGGGCTGCCCGCGCCGGCGATCATAGGGCGGGCCGGTCAGGCGTCAACCGCAAAACCGGCCTCGTCGGGCAGTCGAGCCTTGCGCCCCGGCCTCCGCGGCCCTAGCGATGTCGTGCCCGGGACAAAGCCAAGCCGGACCGAGTCGCCATGATCGCCGTCAACGACAACATAGTGATCGAGGAGCGGGAAATCGAGGAGCGCTTCGTGCGCGCCTCAGGACCCGGCGGCCAGAACGTCAACAAGCTCGCCACCGCGGTGCAGATCCGCTTCGATGCCATGGCATCGCCCAATCTCGACGAGGCGACCAAAGTGCGCCTCGGGCGCCGGGCGGGGCGGCGCATGACCGCTGAGGGCGTCATCGTCATTATCGCCCAGCGCTTCCGCACCCAGGAGGCAAACCGGCGCGATGCACGCAATCGACTGGCGGCGTTGATCAGGGCGGCGGCCGTGGCGCCGAAGCCGCGTCGCCCGACGCGGCCGTCGGCCGGCGCAAGACGGCAACGCCTGGATGACAAGAAGCGGCGCGGCCAGATCAAGGCGCTGCGCAGCGGCAGCCATGGCGAGGAGTAAGGCATCGGGGAGCGTTCGCCTGCTCCTTCCGATTTGTCCTGAAGCCCGGTTTGCGGCTGGGGCGCGCTGCCCGCCGTTGCTGGCTGTGCAACTCCGGGCCATAATGGGCGTCCCGTCACGTCAGTTGGCCATGAGGCTATAGGAACCGTGAGATCCGCAGCGGCCGAAGTCAGCCAGGAGGATGTCCTCAGGGCCAATCTCTACCGGATGCTGGCCCACATCCTGAAAGCCCCGCCGCAAAAGAGCGATCTCGAACTGCTGGCCGGGCTGTCGCGCGACAGAACCCGGCTGGGCAAGGCCATCGGCGGACTAGCCCACCTGGCTGCGCGCACCTCGCCTGAGGCGGTGCAGCGCGAGTACCACGACGTGTTCATCGGCCTGGAACGGGGCGAGGTTCTGCCCTACGGCTCTCACTATCGCAGTGGCTTCCATGAGGAACAGCCTTTGGAGCAGCTTCGCGCCGACATGGCCCGCCGCGGCATCACTGTCTCGCCAGAACTGTCGGAGCCCGAGGATCACATTGCAGCGCTGTGCGACATCATGGCCGAACTCATCCTAGGCGATGGCGACGAGCCGGCCTCGCTCGATGAGCAGAAGGCCTTTTTCATGTCCCACATCGCATTGTGGGCGAAGCACTTCTTCACCGACCTGGAGGCCGCCCGCTCCTCGGTCTTCTATGCCGCGGTGGGCAAGGTCGGGTCGGTCTTCATGGACATCGAGGAAGCGGCCTTCGAAATGGTATGACAGGCGCCAACGGCCCTCCGGCTTGAAACCAGAGCCGCCAGAACTTCCCTGAAGTGACTTCATGACATCATCCACATGGGTTGAATTTCGCGCCGGGATGCTCGAGATGGCGCCGTTCGTGGCCGCGGCGCTGCCGATCGGGCTGCTGTTTGGAACGCTGGCCGCCGCCAAGGGGCTGTCGCCAGTGGAGGCGGCGCTGATGAGCGCCACGGTGTTCGCCGGAGCGGCGCAGTTCGTCGCCATCGACCTGTGGCGCGACCCGGCCCCGTGGGGGCTGATGACGCTCACCGCCTTCATCATCAACATCCGACATGTCCTCATGGGCACTTCGCTTGCCCGCCACATGATTCATTTCCGCCCCGCCTCGCGCCCATTTGCGATGTTCTTCATGGTGGACGAAATCTGGGCCTTTGCCGAGCGCCGGGCCCTGCAAGGTCCTTTGCCGCCGGCCTACTGGTGGGGCATGGGGGCAGTCATGTGGCTGCAGTGGGTGGTGGGGACCACCGTGGGCGCCCTGCTGGGACAGTCGCTGGGCGACCCCGCCGCCTTTGGCTTCGACTTCGGCTTCACCGCCATGTTCATCTGCATCCTGACCGGCTTCTGGCGCGGGCCGCGCACCGGCGCAGTGCTGGCTGCCAGTGCCGCGGCGGCGGCGGCGACCAAGCTTACCGTTCCTGGGGCGTGGTACGTCATGGCCGGGGCGCTTGCCGGCGTGGCGATGGCGGCCAAGGTGGCGAGATCGAGCGTCATGGCCGTCGTCACCTATCTGAACCGGGTCAGCGGGCTCGTGCTGGTGCGCTTCGTCCATGTCAAGGGCCGCGCCAAGGCGGCGCTGGATGCGCTGCCCGCAGCCATCCTCATGGCGGTGATCGCTCCCATGGTGCTGGTGACAGGAGCGGCCGAGACGGCCGCAGCGGTCATCACCGTGATCGCCGCACTTCGCCTGCCGCTGCTGGCCGCGGTTGCCATCGGGGTGGTGAGCGTGGTGGCGCTGAGGCACGCCATCGGCTGATCCGAGCACGCGATAGTCTAACGCCCCAGCGGGGCCGTGGCGTGCTCCAGCCAGCCCCGGACGTCGCCGTCGACCAGAGGCCCGATTTCGGCCAGGACACGGGCGTGATACGCGTCGAGCCACTCGATCTCGCCCGGCGACAGCAGGGCAGGATCGATGAGCCGGCGATCGATGGGCGCGAGCGTGAGCGTTTCGAAGCCGTGCATCGGCCGCTCGCCACCGGGGATGTCGCGGGGCTCGGTGACCACAACCAGGTTCTCGATGCGGATGCCATAGTGTCCCTGGCGGTAATACCCGGGCTCGTTTGACAGGATCATGCCGGGCTCGAGCTCGGTTCGGTCGGCCTTCGACAGCCGCGCCGGCCCCTCATGGACGGAGAGATAGATGCCGACCCCGTGACCGGTGCCGTGATCAAAGTCGAGCCCGGCCTGCCACAGGGCATGACGGGCGAA
>CAYWVA010000105.1:0-7903 GCA_964461545.1 uncultured Rhizobiaceae bacterium
CCCACGACATGCCCTCACTCGCCCGAATGGCTGAAGCCGTGCACGTCCATGGCAGCCTGGCCGGTATCGAGCTCTGTCACAACGGGCTGCACGCCCCCAACCACTACAGCCGCGATGTGCCGCTGGCGCCGTCCCACGCCGTCATCGACCAGCCCGATCCGGTTCAGGCCCGGGCCATGGACAAGTCCGATATCGCAAACCTGCGGCGCTGGCACCGCAAGGCCGCTCTGCGCGCCAAAGAGGCCGGATTCGACATCGTCTATGTGTATGCCGGCCACGACATGTCGCTGTTTCAGCATTTCCTGTCGCGCCGCCACAACCACCGCAGCGACGAGTATGGCGGCACGCTCCAGAACCGGGTGCGGCTTATCCGCGAAGTTCTCGAGGACACCAAGGAGGCGGTGGGCGATCGCTGCGCGGTGGCCTTCCGGCTGGCAGTCGACGAGCTTTTGGGCGAGGCGGGGCTCTCCGCCAAGGGCGAGGGCTACGACATCGTGGCGATGCTGGCCGAGCTGCCCGACCTTTGGGACGTCAACGTTTCGGGCTGGCCCAACGACAGCCAGACGGCGCGGTTTGCCGAGGAAGGCTACCAGGAGCCCTATATCGCCTTTGTCAAGCAACTGACCACCAAGCCGGTGGTGGGCGTCGGCCGCTATACCTCGCCGGATGCCATGGTGCGGGTGATCCGGCAAGGCATCATGGACATGATCGGCTCGGCCAGGGCCTCGATCGCCGATCCGTTCCTGCCGAAGAAGATCGAGGACGGTCGCATCGACGACATCCGCGAGTGCATCGGCTGCAATCTGTGCGCCGCCACCGATAATTTCTCCGCGCCGATCCGCTGCACCCAGAACCCGACCATGGGCGAGGAATGGCGGCGAAACTGGCATCCCGAGACCATCCCGCCACTTGCCCGTGCTGAGTCTGTGCTGGTGATCGGCGGCGGACCGGCGGGGCTCGAGGCGGCCCGCGGCCTCGGCCAGCGCGGGGCTGAGGTGACGATTGCCGAAGGTTCGCAAGGCTGGGGCGGCAGGTCGGCAAGCGAAGCGCGCCTGCCGGGCCTCGCGACCTGGGCGAGGGTTCGCGACTGGCGGCTGGGCCAGCTTGCCCCGATGACCAACGTGGCGATGTATCTGGCCAGCGCCATGACGGCTGACGACGTGCTCGCAGCGGGTTCATCCCACGTGGTGCTGGCCACCGGAAGCCGCTGGCGCGCCGACGGGGTCGGACGCGTGCACCGCACGCCCGTTCCGGATCTCGATGCTGGGCCAGTGCTCACCCCGGATCATTTCCTCCGCAGCGAGGCGGTAGAGACCATTGCCGCCCCGGTGGTCGTGTTCGACGACGACGGCTACTACATGGGCGCGGTTCTGGCCGAGCTCATGGCCCGTGCCGGTCACCTCACCGTCTATGTGACGCCGCACGCCGAAGTGTCGCGCTGGACCCATCACACCATGGAGCAGCCGCGCATCCAGGCGAGACTCATCGAGCTTGGAGTGGCGATCCATCCCCATCGCATGCTGGCGGGAAGGACGGCTGACCGGCTCGAGCTCGCCTGCACCTTCACCGGCCGGCTCGAGACCATCGCCTGCTCAACGCTGATTCCGGTGACCTCGCGCTTGCCCGAGGAGAAGCTTTGGCTGGCGCTGTGCGCCCGGAAGCCTGAGTGGGCCGACGCCGGCATCGGCTCGGTGACCCGGATCGGCGACTGCCTGGCGCCGGGCACCATTGCCGCAGCGGTCTATTCCGGGCATCGCTACGCCCGCGAATTCGGCGAAAAGATCGATCTCGATGTGGCGCCTTTCCGGCGCGAAAGTGTGGCCTGAGAGAGTAGGGGCTTGCCATGGCGGATGGGGCAGGGATCGGCGTTTTCAGCGAATATGGGCGGTTGCGCGAGGCCGTGGTCGGAATTGCCGACAATCTGGCGCTGCCGCCGTTCTCCAGGGACCTGTCGCATTACAACCCCGATTTGCGCCGGGCGCTCGAGGCCAATCCGGGCCGGCCGCTCGATGTCGCTGCTGCCTTTCCTGACCGCTGGGAGCAGACGCGCGAGCAGATGGAGGGCGTGGCGGCAACCTTCGAGCGCTTCGGCATTGCTGTTCACAGGCCGCGGCCGTTCACGGCAGAAGAACGCAGGCATCTGGAAGATCTCCAGCCCGGGCATGCTCAACTTTATCCCGCCGATCCGGTGTTCGTCATCGGCAAGCATTTCCTCGAGCTGTCGATCCGCCGCGCCTATCGCCGCAAGGAAGTGTTTCCGCTGCGCGACCTGGTGGGTCCGATGATCGAGGCCGATTCAGAAGCCTATTACGTCGCCATGCCGCCGGCCCGGCCGTGGACGCCGGCCGGCGAAGGGCCGGGGCCGTTCCTCGAAGGCGGCGATATTCTCATCGTCGGCCGCGACATCGTTGTCGGCATGGGTGAGCTGTGCTCGAACCGGGCCGGGGTCGAATGGCTCAGGCGCTATATGGAACACTGGGGTTACCGGGTCCACGCGATGCCGATCAAGGGCCCCATCCTGCATGCCCTCGGCATCATGTGCCTGCTGCGCGACGGGCTGCTGATGGCCCATCTGCCAGCCCTTGCCGAGGGCCTGCCCGCGCCGCTCAGCGACTGGGAGGTGATCGAGATCACCCGCGAGGAAATGGATGCCCATGCCACCGTCGGCGTGAGCCTCGACGACAGCCACTACATGATCGATCCGCGCTTCAACCGGGTGATGGACGAACTCGGCCGGCACGGCATCGAGCCGGTACCGACGCCGTGCGACGCCATCGGCTTCTGGGGCGGCGCCATCCGCTGCATCACCCTGCCGCTGAGGAGAGACGCACCATGACGGGCCTCGAAGAACCGCTTGCCGCAGACATCCTTGCCGCGGTCGACGACAATTTCGAGACGCAGATCGCCTTCACCCAGGAACTGGTGCGCTTCCCGTCGCTGCGCGGCCATGAGCACACCGCCCAGGACTTTTTGCACGACGAGATGGCTCGCCGCGGGCTCGCCATGGACCGCTGGGCCATCGACGTGGCGGAGATCGAGCCCCATCCCGGCTTTTCTCCGGTGAAGGTGGACTATGCCAACGCCGTCAATGTGGTTGGCACCTACCGCCCGCCTGAGGAGTCAGGGCGTTCGCTGATCCTCAATGGCCACATCGACGTGGTGCCGACCGGTCCTCTCGACATGTGGACCAGGCCGCCGTTCGAGCCGTGGCGGGAGGGCGACTGGCTCTACGGCCGCGGCTCAGGCGACATGAAGGCCGGCATCGCCGCCAATCTGTTTGCGCTCGATGCTCTGGCCAAGCTCGGGCTTCGGCCGGCCGCCAGGATCCATGTGCAGTCGGTGACGGAGGAGGAGTGCACCGGCAACGGGGCGCTTTCGGCGCTGGTGCGCGGCTATCGCGCCGATGCCGCGATCATCACCGAACCGGAAGACGACAAGCTGGTCCGGGCCAATGTCGGGGTGCTGTGGTTCCGGGTCCATGTGCGCGGCGTGCCGTACCATGTGCGCGACGCCGGCGCCGGCGCCAACGCCATCGAGGCGGCTTTCGGTCTGATCCAGGCGCTCAGAAGGCTCGAGGCCGAATGGAACACCCGCAAAGGACTATACCGGCATTTCGAACACCTTGATCACCCGATCAACTTCAATGTCGGCAAGATCGCCGGCGGCGACTGGGCGTCCTCGGTGCCGGCCTGGTGCACGTTTGACTGCCGCATTGCCATGTATCCCGGCGTCGTGGCGCGCGAGGCGGCCATCGAGGTTGAAGACTGCATCCGTGGCGCGGCCCGCCTCGACCCGTTTCTGGCCAACAGCCCGCCCGAGATCGAGTGGAACGGCTTCTATGCTGAAGGCTACACGCTCAAGGAGGGTTCGGCGGCGGAAGCGACGCTGGCCGAGGCCCATGCCCGGGCGCAAGGAGCCTCGCTTCAGTCCATGGTGACACCAGGCTATCTCGATGGCCGGGTATTCGTGCTCTATGCCGGCATGCCGTGCCTCGTCTACGGGCCGGTGTCGCAGAACATCCATGCCTTCGACGAGCGCGTGAGTCTTGCCTCGACGAAGCGCGTGACCGGCACCATCGCCTTGTTCATCGCCCAGTGGTGCGGCCTGGAGCGCGCCTAAGGCGTTGATCGCGATGTTGCTGTTTGACTAGCGGCATCGAGCGAAATATGTGAACCTGATCACGTCTGTCTGCCTGCTACGGCAGCGGACGAGATCGGCGGCGGCCGGACCAGGTCTTCGCCGCGACTGCACAATCCCTGCTGCAAAGCAGGGGTGGACCCACACGGAACTGTTGGAGGTCCCCCATGAACAATCCTATTCGACCGCTGCTTGCTGGCTTGCTGGCTCTTGCTTTGTCAGCGCTCACCGGAGCTACTGGACATGCCCAGGAGACACGCATTTCGCTGGCCACAGGCGGCGTTGCCGGCGTCTATTTCCCGCTCGGCGGGGCCATGGCCGAGGCCTGGTCGGCCGAGATCGCCGATCTGACGGTGACGGCGGAGTCCACTGGCGCCAGCGTCGTCAACGTACGTCTCATCGAAGGCGGCGAGGCCGAGCTGGCGATGGTCCAGAACGATATCGCCAGCTACGCCTTCAACGCCGAGGAGATGTTCGCAGACGGTGCGCCGTTGCAACAGAATCTCGGCATGGCCATGCTTTACCCGGAAGTCATCCAGGTCGTGAGTCTTCAGGCGACCGGCATTGCGTCGGTCAGCGACCTGCGCGGCCAGCGCGTGGCGGTCGGTGCACCGGGCAGCGGAACCGAGGCCAATGCCCGCCAGATCCTCGAGGCCCACGGCATCACCTATGACGACGTCACCGAGCACTTTCTACCCTTCGGCGAGGCCGTCGATGCCTTGCGCGACGGGCGCATCGATGCGGCTTTTCTGACCGCCGGAATCCCGACCGCGGCGGTGATTGATCTGTCCGCGACCCATGAAGTGGCCATCGTCTCGATCGACCCGGGCACCGCCGAGGAGATCGCCGAGCGCTGGCCGTTCTACGCCGCCTTCACGATTCCCGCCGGCACCTATACCGGCATCGATGAAGATGTCTCCACGGTCACCGTCCAGGCGATGCTTCTGGCCAGTGCGGATCTGAGCGCTGATCACGTGGAGCAGATGCTCGACGTGCTGTTCCGCGACGATACGCTGGAGCGGTTATGCGATACCCACGTGCGCGGCTGCGACGTCTCGCTCGACAGCGCTCGCGTAGCCATGCCGGTGCCTCTGCACCCGGGTGCTGAGGCCTTCTATGGGCGCCAGCAGTAAGGCGTAGGCTGTCAATCGACGGGGCGGAACAGATCGTCAACCGACCTGTTTCGCTCCGAATTCCTTCGCGCGCACCAGGCAAACAGAGTCCCGCTCAAGGCCACTATGAGCCAAGCCGGTCCGGAAAGCGTTCCAGACGAAGGGGCCGCGCAGCGACAGCTGAAAGGCTTGTGGGGACTTGGGGTCGCGGCGATCGCGATCACCTTTTCCTTGTTCCAGCTTTACCAGATGGGCATCGGCCTGCTGCCGGCGCAGAATCTGCGGGCGATCCACCTCGCCTTCGCCCTGGGGCTGATATTCCTCCTCTACCCGATGCGGGCGAGAGGAGCGAAGGACCGGGTACCGCTCATCGATCTTTTGCTCGCCGGCATCGCGATCGCCGGGCCGCTGTATTTCAACTTCAACTTCCATGCCATGATCATGCGTGCCGGCGCCGAGACAACGCTCGACCTGGCGATGGGCCTTCTCACCATCGCCTTCCTCCTGGAGGCGACGCGGCGCGCCATCGGGCCGGTGCTGCCCCTCATCGCGATCGCCTTCATGCTTTACGCCTACGCCGGCCCCTACATGCCGGAGCTGATCGCCCATCGCGGCTATTCGCCGGAGCGGATCATCCGCCACCTTTACCCGACGACCGAGGGGGTCTTCGGCATCCCGCTGGCGGTTGCCTCGACCTTCGTCTTCCTGTTCGTCCTCTTCGGGGCGGTGATGCAGCGCACCGGGATCAGCGACTACCTGACTAGCGTGGCCATGTCCGGCCTCGGAAGCTACACGGGCGGTCCGGCGAAAGCGGCAGTGCTCGCCAGCGCACTCATGGGCTCGTTCTCGGGGAGCTCGACAGCCAACGTCGCCACCACCGGCACCTTGACCATCCCGCTGATGAAGCGGGTCGGATTCCGCCCCGAAACGGCGGGCGGCGTTGAAACGGCGGCCTCCACGACGGGACAGTTCGTCCCCCCGGTGATGGGAGCGGCCGCCTTCGTCATGGTGGAAATGACCGGGATACCCTACGTCGAGATCATCAAGGCGGCGCTGTTGCCGGCCATCCTCGACCTCGCCGGAGTGATCTTCTGCGTCCACATGCACGCGCTCAAGATGAAGATCTCGGGCCTGCCGCGCTCCGAGCTGCCGCCGTTCCTGCCAACGCTGTTCAGCCAGATCTATCTGCTGATCCCCATTCTCGGGCTCATCTTCATGCTCGTCGTGGCGCGATACACCCCGACCATGTCGGCGTTCTGGGCCATCCCGCTTGCCTTCATCGTCTCGCTGGTGGCCCGCAACACCATCATCGTGTGGAGCGCGGTGAGCGCCCAGATGCGCGGCGGCGACCCCTTCGAGGGTATCGAGGAGAGCCTCGATCGCCAGCGCTCCCAGCAGGCCATGGAGAAAGAGCGGCGAGCGGCGTCCGGCAGACTCCCGCCGGAGGGCACGCGATCCTGGCCGTGGGTCCTCAGCAAGGCCTGGGTGGACTGGGGCAGGGACGTCATCTGGGCGCTGGCTGACGGGGCGCGCCAGGCGATCCCGATCTCGGTCGCGTGCGCCACCGCCGGCATCATCATCGGCATCATCACGCTGACCGGCCTGGGCCTGCGCATGCAGTCCATCCTGCTTGTGCTGAGCGGCGGCGAGCTGTGGGCGGCGCTGATCTTCACCGCCATCGGCTCGATCATTCTCGGGCTCGGCGTCCCCACCACCGCCAACTACATCATCATGGCGACTTTGATGGCGCCGGCGCTTGTCCAGCTCGGCGTGCCGCTGCTCGCCGCCCACTTGTTCGTGTTCTATTTCGGCATCCTCGCCGATACCACACCGCCGGTCGGGCTTGGCGCCTATGTCGCTGCCGGGATCGCCCGCGCCGGCCCGATCCGGACCGCCATGGAAGGGTTCAAGTTCTCGATCACCGCCTTCATCATTCCGTTCATGTTCGTCTACAATCCGATGCTCATCCTGCTCGGAGAGATCCGGATCATAGAGCTCGGGTGGATTGTCATTTCCGGCCTGATCGGCGTCTACGCGCTCTCGGTCATGAAGGAGGGTTGGTGGCGGACCAAAGCCAATGGGATCGAGCGGGTCGCCATGACGGTCGCCGCGATCCTCCTCATCCAGCCGAGCGTCCTCGTCGACGTGGCCGGCTTCGGCATCATGGCGATCGTGTTTGGATGGCAAACCTTCAAACTGCACCGCGAGGCAAGAAGCGGCGCGCGCAAGCCCGGCGCCCTGGAGCGCGCCCTCATGGGGCTGGGGATCGTCGCTGTGCCGGCTGCGGTCGGGTCGTTGTTCCTTCCGGTGGTCGTCGTCGATGACGGCAGGCAGGGGTGGAGCCGGCTCACCTATCCGGGCGACCTGCTGGTCCTGTCGCACATCCACTCCGTCGAGCGCACTCTGGTGGAGGACCATTTTCAGGTCGGCTGGCGCGCTGATATGATCCACCGCCGCACCGTGACGCGCTCGCTCGGCGCCGGCCTACCCGACGCGGTGCCGACGCCGGGCCGGGCGTTGACGACGCGCGGGACAGGTGAGCGGCACACGGCCATCCCGCTGAGGTTTACAGCCGAAAACGAGCCGCGCCTGCAGGTCGGCCGCAGCCAGGTGTCACTTGTCCCGTTCGTCGAAGCGGGCCGGATCGAGCTCAA
>CAYWVA010000106.1:0-7896 GCA_964461545.1 uncultured Rhizobiaceae bacterium
GTGCGCAGCAGGCGCGGCAGGTCCTTGGGACCGATCACGATCAGCGCCACGATGGCGATAAACAACAGCTCGCTTGAGCCGAGGCCGAAGTCGAACATGCAAGAGCTCGAATGTTTCCGCGAATGTCTAAGCTACAGGGGCCGGCAACACGCCGCCGCACGGCCCGCCGGCAAAGGCCATGCGTCAGCTGCTGACCTTGCTCTTCGACTTGGCCGGGGTCGTCCGCTCCTCGGCCTCGGCCTCGTGCTCAAGCGACTTCAGCTCGGCCTCTTTGTCTTCGTCGCTCTCCTCCGCCAAGCCCTTCTTGAAGCTCTTGATGCCCTTGGCCACATCGCCCATCAGACTCGAGATCTTGCCCGAACCGCCGAACAGGACCAGCACCACCGCGAGCACAATCAGCCAATGCCAGATCGAAAATGTACCCATAAGAAACTCCTGCGTTCACCCGATAGGGGGAGATATGGGGCAATATTGCAGAAAGGCGAGGGGGCCGCAACAAATCGCGGCCTCACGACGCGGGCGGCGGCTTGACAGCCGGGCTGCGGGTGCGCCATATCGCAGCGACACTATAACACCTCCCGCGCCGGGTCCCTGGTCCCGGGACCGCGCCCAAGGAGACCGCCATGGCCAAGGCGACCACCATAAAGATCAGGCTCGTGTCGACCGCCGACACCGGCTTTTTCTACGTCACCAAGAAGAACACCCGGACGAAGACGGAAAAGCTGTCGTTTCGCAAGTACGATCCGGTGGCCAAGAAGCACGTCGAGTTCAAGGAAGCCAAGATCAGATAGTCTTTCGGCCGGCGCAAGCGCGGCCATGGGTCTTGCCTGGCCTGCGCCATGCCGCTTTCCGCCCATGGCGGGGCGGCACCAAGCTCCTATATTCAGGCCATGGTGCCGATAAACCTGAGGCCATCGGAAGAGTTCGATTACAGCAATGGCGGCGGAGACGTGCTGCTGATCGCCTGTGGCGCGCTCGCGCGCGAGATCATCGATCTCATCGAGAAGAACCGGTGGACGGCGTTTGATGTCGCCTGCTTGCCGGCCAAGTGGCACAACACGCCGCAGTTCATTCCGGAAGGCGTACGGGAGAAAATCCGTGCCGCCAAGGGGCGCTACAGGAAAATCTTCGTGCTGTACGGCGACTGCGGCACGGGCGGCCTGCTCGACAAGGTGTTGGCCGAGGAAGGGGTCGAGCGCATCGACGGCCCGCACTGCTATGCCTTCTTCTCCGGCAACGCAGCGTTCGCGACCAGGGCGGAGGACGAGATCACCGCGTTCTATCTCACCGACTACCTCGCCAGGCATTTCGAAAAGCTCATCTGGCAGGGCCTCGGGCTCGCCGATCATCCGGAACTCCTGCCGCTCTATTTCGGCAATTACACAAAGGTCGTATATTTGGCCCAGACCCGCGACCCTCACTTGCAGATGAAAGCCCAGGCCGCGGCCGCCAGGCTGGGGCTCGATTACGAGTACCGCAGCACCGGCTACGGTGAGCTCGAAGCCGAGATGGGCCGGCGGGCCTGAAGGTCACGACCGCCAGAGCCGGCGCCAGCCGGCCCGGCGCATCAGTGTCGGCGTTCCCGTCTGGCGCTCGCGATACAGCACATAGAGGCCGGCGCCCACGATGATGGCGATGCCGAGCCAGGTTGTGGCGCCGGGAAGCTCGCGCCACATCAGCCAGCCGTAGAGCGCGCCCCAGATCAGGGCAGTGTATTCGAAGGGCGCTATGGTGTTGGCCGGAGCCACGCGATAGGCCTGAGTGAGGAGCGTCAGGCCGGCAGCCGCCACGACGCCGCAGGCGGCCATCAGAAGAAAATCGATGGTCGTCGGCCAAGCCCAGCCGCGGACCAGAAAGGCTAGCGAGGCATGCTCCTCAGAGGCGAGCCCTCCCGTTCCGAAGACACCGGCGAGCAAGGCGCCGCCGGCAAAAAACACCCCGTTGCTGTAGAATGACATGGTGGTCGCTCGTTCGACCTCACCAAGCTTGCGGGTGATGATCTGGGCAACGGCATAGGCGAGACCGGCAAACAGGGGCAGCGTCATGGCCCAGTCGAAGAACTGCGAACCCGGCCGCACCATGATGAGAACGCCGGCAAATCCGACGATCACCGCCGCCCAGCGCCGCGGCCCCACGGTTTCGCGGAGCACCAGAACCGACAGCATGGTGATGTACAAAGGCGCGGTGAAATAGAGCGCAACACAGGTGGCAATCGGCAGCGCCGCCAAGCCGAGATAATAGCTCGTGTAGGCACAAAACATGATGAGCCCGCGGCTGATCAACAGCCCGCGCCGTTTCGAGGCGAGGCTCTTGACCCCGCCATCCAGGGCCACCAGCACAAACAGCAGCGGCAGGGCCGTCAAACTGCGGATGACCATGGCCTGGTGCACCGGATAATCGCCGCTCAACAGCTTGATGATCAGATCCTGGACCGAGAACACAGCGATCCCGACGGTAAGGCAGATGATGCCCTTGATCCGCTGATCGAGGAGCCCCGGGGGCCCGCCGATGGCCGACTGCTCGATTACCGTTGCCATGTGGGCCGACCTGCTCGCGTGCGAAGGAGTGTCGGCGAAGATGGCGCAGCGGTCACATGCCGATTGTCTCGCTACCGACGCATTTAGGCAGATTTCGCCGCGGCTGGCGACAGGGTGCGGTGCACCTCAAGTCGCTTCAGGAGTTGCGGCCGAAGCCGCGCGCCCCGCCACCGAACCCGCGCAGCCGCGCCAGGGATGGGTCGTGCGCGGCTGCCGCCGCTCGCCCGAAAGGCTGGGCAGGACCAACAGGCAGCGGCCCCGCGGCGGCTGCCGGACGTACGTCTGGAGCCTGAGGATCCGGTTCGTCCTCGCTCGCCGGTCGGGCAGCGTCGGTGAAGGAAAAATGCGACTGCACACGCCAGCGCGCCACGACATCGGCGAGGAAGCCGTCGTAATGCACATCCTTGGCCCAGCTTTCCGAAAATGTCGCCGTAGTGGTGCGCGGCACGGCGTCATTCGGCAGGCGGTCGAAGGTGATGCGGCTCGGCAGCGAGACGCCCTCGCCGAAGGCTATCGCCTCGCCTTGCCCCATCGTCGGCATGAACTCGAGCAGGCTCGCGGCAGCGTCGGAGATCCCTGCCTTAAGGATCTCCTGGTCGCGCTCGTTGGACAGCCGGAGCGAGAACACGGTGTTGCACTGGGACAGAATGGAGGGGTCGAGCTCAGCCGGTCGCTGCGACACGACGCACAGGCCGATGGCGTATTTGCGTCCCTCCTTGGCAATCCGCGAGATCGCTCGCTTCGTCGGCTCAAAGCCGAGCGAGCGATCGATGGGGACATAGCGGTGGGCCTCCTCGCAGATGAACGTGAGGGGTACCCTGCCGCCGCTCCACACGCCGAAGTCGAAGGCCATGCGCGCCAGCACCGAGACAACGACATTGATGATCTCCGATGGAAGCCCGCCAAGCTCGAGAATGGTGATCGGGCGGCCGGCGACGGGGATCCGGAACAATCGCCCGAGCGCCTGGGCCATCGTGTCCTGAACGGTGAGGCTGCCGAACATGAAGGCATAGCGCGGATCCCGCGAAATCGTCTCGACGCGCGCCTTGAGGCGCTTGTAGGGCGCCAGCTCGCCTTTGAGGTCGAGCTTGCCGATATATTCGTCGAGCAGTCCGACGAGATCGGAAGCGCGATAGGGCACCGGTGTGTCGATGCCGATGCTCTGGGCGTCCAGCAGGTCGCGTGTGCGCGTGGCTCGGTCGCGGCGCTGATTGGCGGCGTAGCGCAGCTTGGCCATGGGGATGAGCTCGCGCAGGATCTCGATGTCGGCATCGCGGTTCGACTGGCTGCCGATCAGGATCTCCACGATCTCCTCGAAATTGAGGAACCAGAACGGCAGGTTGAGATTGTCCGGGGTGACGATCTCGGCCCCCTCGCGGAAGCACGGCGCGTATTCGCGGTGGACGTCGAGCAGCAGAATATGGGCCTGGGGATTGCTTTCGAGGATGCGGCGCAAGATCAGCGCCACGACACATGATTTCCCTGTCCCGGTGGTGCCCAGGACGGCAAAATGCTTGCCCAACAGCTCGTCGAGCTTGGCCATGGCCGGAATCGAGGAATCCTGGTGGATGTGGCCGATCCGGATGGCCTTGGTGAGGTCGCATGAATAGGCCCGGGCGAGCTCGCTCTGACTGGCGCGCCCGACGACGTCACCGAGTGCCGGATAGGCGGAAATGCCGCGCCGAAAGCTCTCCGCCCACTCGCACTCGCCCTTCTCCAGTTCGCCGATGAACTCCACTTCGGCGATCCTGAGCTCCTGATCGGTGCCCTCGTGGCTCGGCGCCGGGGCGCTCAGCGCCGAGACGAGCGCCAGGGCCGTCGTTTGTGGCGTATCGACCTTGAGCAGGGTGCCAATCTCTGCGCCCTTGACCTGGCCCGGCTCGGTCAGGTCCGTAGTGTCCAGCAGGATGATGGCATGGCCGCCGGTGACGGCGACGATGCGGCCCACCCGCTCAAACTCGCCTTCGGGCTCTAGTTGCGGGGCATTCGTTTCGTTCATGGTCATTGCCCTGAGCACAGTTCGGCGGCCAAAGGAGCTGAGGCAGCATGCCTCGCCACGGTGCCAGCCAATTCGCCGGTTGCCATCGGGGGAGATTTGACGAGCGGGCCCGGTTCGGATTTCGGCAGCAGCACTGTCACCCGCGTGCCCTTGTCCTTTTCGCTCTCCACCGTCATCGTGCCGCCATGCAGGCGGACAAGCGCAGCCGAGATCGGCAGTCCCAGCCCGGTGCCCTCGTATTTCTTGTTGAATCCCTGGTCGACCTGCCCGAACGGTCTGAGCGCCATTTCGACCTCGCTCGCCGTCATGCCGACGCCGTTGTCGGCTATCTCTATACGCATCATGCCGCCGGGATGCGGAGACAGCGAAATCGTCACGCGGCCATTGTCGGGGGTGAACTTGACGGCATTCGACATAAGGTTGATCAGCACCTGCTTCAGCCGCAGCGGATCGGCATAGACAGATTGCGGCCCATCGGGGAGCGAGGCTGAAACAGAAATGCCCTTTTCCTTGGCCTTGGCCTCGGTGATCAGCAGACAGCTGCGCACGATCGGACCGGGATCGATGCGCGCCCGCTCCACCTGGAGCTTGCCGGCCTGGATCTTCGAGACATCGAGTATGCTGCTGATCAGCGCCAGCAGATGCTCGGCGGCTTCGTTGATATAGCCGGCATACTCTCTCACGCGGTCCGGATCGTTGCTGGCTTTCGACCGCAGCATCTCCGAGAAGCCGATGACGGCGTTGAGCGGGGTGCGCAGTTCGTGGCTCATATTGGCAATGAACTCCGACTTGGCCTTCGAGGCGAGCTCGGCCTCGACCTTGGCGGCTTGGAGCGCCACGCTCGACTTCAGCCGCGTCACGACGATGCCGAAATGGTCGGAGAATTCGGCGATCGGCGAGTCCTTCTTGAACCAGTGCCTGCCGAACCTCCTGCGCATACTCGTCCTCCCTTGTGTCCTTGTTGACTAGCCCAAAATCGATAATGCTCCGTCACGAGCATCGCTAAACTTTTTGGCTATTCGCAAATGGGTCGGGTAGCGCTGGCCGTCGGGTTGCAACGCCAGGCTTTATTATTGCCGCCAAGCTGCTAGACTGCCGGCAACGCACGTTTTTAGGCGGCTGTGGTGTTTCGCCCGAGGGCTTGGAGCCTGTTGGCGCGAGAGCCGGTCCGCCGGGCAGATGAGTTGTGACGGGTAATGGAGGGGCGGATGGTCAGCCGGCCCCGGTCCGACGGCGCCGCGGCTGGTTGAACCGCGGGGCCCGGGGACCGGCGGGACAACCGCATGCGCTCGTGGCGCGCCGCGGGCCGGGCCTCGCTGCCGATCGCATAGGCGAGCGACTCTACGGGGCCCTTGACCTGGGCACCAATAATTGTCGCCTGCTGGTGGCGCAGCCATCGCCGACCGGTTTTGAGGTCATCGACGCCTTTTCCCGCATTGTCCGTCTCGGCGAAGGCGTAACCCGGTCAGGGGCGCTCAGCACCGACGCCATGGCGCGCACCATCAGTGCGCTCAGGGTATGTGCCAACAAGCTCAAATGGTGGCAGGTGCCACGAGCCCGGCTGATCGCTACGGAAGCCTGTCGCATGGCCAGTAACGGCTCTGAGTTCATCGCGCGCGTTCGCGACGAGATCGGGCTCGAGCTTGAAATCATCGACAGGGAGACCGAGGCCCGGCTGGCGGTGGCGGGCGCGGCGCCGCTGATCGCTCCGGATGCTCGACACGTGCTGGTCTTCGACATTGGCGGCGGCTCGACGGAGCTCATGTGGATCTCCGCCGCGGCGACCGGCTACAAGCTCGATCTATGGACCTCGCTACCGGAGGGCGTGGTGACGATCGCCGAGGCCTTCGGCGGCATCGAGGTCGACGAGGTGACGTTCATGGCCATGCGCCTCCATATCCGCCCCATGCTGGAGGCGTTTGTCGCCGAACTGACCCAGCGCCTTGATGAGCCCCCGATGCCCGACCATCTGCTCGGCACATCGGGAACGGTCACGACGATCAGCGGCGTGCAACTGGGCCTGAAGCGCTATGACCGCTCGCGCGTCGACGGGACATGGCTGAGGCACGACGACATTCTGGACATCACGGCCAAACTGCTGGCCATGTCGTATGAAGAGCGCGCCGCGAGCCCGTGCATCGGTCATGATCGCGCCGATCTGGTGCTCGCCGGCTGTGCCATCCTGGAGGAAATCCGCCGGCTCTGGCCGGTCGACCGGCTGCGGGTTGCCGATCGCGGTCTGCGCGAAGGTCTCCTGACCTTGATGATGACCGAGGACGGCACCTATGGCCAGGCGACCTGAGCGGCGCAACGGCGGGTCCACTGGAACCGGGCCGGGCCGCGGCCGGCGCGATCTCAAGGTGCGTCTGAAGCCCGGCAAGGGTCGCAAGACGTCGTCGCGGCGCTGGCTTGAGCGCCAGCTCAACGATCCCTATGTGGCCGAAGCCAAGCGGCAGGGCTACCGCTCCCGTTCGGCCTTCAAGCTCGCCGAGATCGACGACAAATACCGCTTTCTCAAGCCCGGTGCCGCGGTGGTTGATCTCGGGGCGGCGCCCGGTGGCTGGTCGCAGGTCGCTGCCGAGCGAATCGGGGCGGCCGAAGGGCAGGGCGCGGTGGTGGCCATCGACATGCACGCCATGGACCCAATTCCTGGCGTCACCATTCTCAAGCAGGACTTCTATGATCCCGACGCGCCACACGCCCTGACGAGCGCGCTTGGTCGCGGCGGCGCCGACGCGGTGATTTCCGATTTGGCGGCCCATGCCACCGGCCATCGCCAGACCGATCACCTGCAGATCATGGGCCTGGCCGAGATGGCGCTCGACTTCGCACGCCAGGTGCTCAAGCCCGGTGGCACGTTCATCGCCAAGATGCTGCGCGGCGGCACCGAGGCACAACTGCTGGCCGAACTGAAACGCGACTTCGCCACTGTCCGGCACGTAAAACCCACCTCGAGCCGCCAGGACTCTGCAGAACTTTACGTGGTGGCGCTGGGCTTTCGCGGCGACACGACCGGTCCCATCGAGTGAGGTTGCCGTTGTTTTGCTCAGCGCGGCAAGCTCGCCCGGCGCTGCTGGACGATCTCCATGAAGTCCCTGGCGGTGGGGTCGGACTTCTCGATCAGCTCCTTGAAGTCCTCCCAGTCGAGCGCAAACAGCGACACCGCAGTGTTGGCGCGGACATCCGCCGAGCGGCGGGTCTCGGTCAGAATACCCATCTCGCCGAACACCTCGCCCGCCCCGAGCCGCGCCAGTTCCACTTCGTCCCCATTGCTGATGCGGTGGATGACGCTCACCTCGCCGGCCGCGATGATGTAGAAGCGGTCCGCCTTGGCACCTTGCCGGATGATGATGTCGCCGG
>CAYWVA010000107.1:0-2523 GCA_964461545.1 uncultured Rhizobiaceae bacterium
ACGGCGTCCTCGTAGCCGGCATCGGCATGGCGCATGACGCCCGAAGCTGGATCGTTCCACAAGACCCGCTCCAGCCGCCGGTCGGCGGCCTCGGTCCCGTCGCACACGATGACCATCCCGGCATGCTGCGAGTAGCCGATTCCGACGCCGCCGCCGTGATGGATCGAAACCCAGGTGGCGCCCGAGGCGCAGTTCAACAGCGCGTTGAGCAGCGGCCAATCGGCCACCGCGTCGGAGCCGTCGCGCATGTCCTCAGTCTCCCGGTTGGGCGAGGCCACCGATCCTGAATCGAGATGGTCGCGCCCGATGACGATCGGCGCCTTGAGCTCGCCTGTTCGGACCATGTCGTTGAAAGCCAGGCCCAGGCGATGGCGCTGGCCCAGGCCGACCCAGCAGATGCGCGCCGGCAGTCCCTGAAAGCTGATGCGCTCGCGCGCCATGTCGAGCCAGTTGTGGAGGTGGCGATCGTCCGGGATCAGCGCCTTCACGCGCGCGTCAGTCCGATAGATGTCCTCCGGATCACCCGACAGGGCGGCCCAGCGGAACGGCCCGATGCCGCGGCAAAACATGGGCCGGATATAGGCCGGCACGAATCCGGGGAACTCGAAGGCCTCCTTGAGCCCCATGTCATAGGCCACCTGACGAATGTTGTTGCCGTAGTCGAGGGTCACGACGCCCGAACGATGGAGCTTGAGCATCGCCTCGACATGGGTGCGCATCGAGGCCGTGGCCGCCGCCTCGACCGCCTTGGGATCGGACTGACGCTTGTCTTCCCATTCTGCGAGGCTCCAGCCGGCCGGGAGATAGCCGTTGATCGGGTCGTGGGCCGAGGTCTGGTCGGTGAGCACATCGGGCCTGATGCCGCGCTCCACAATTTGCGGGAGGATTTCCGCCGCGTTGCCCAGCACGCCAACCGACACCGCACGGCCACGCCTGTGACCACGCTCGACGATATCGAGGGCTTGTTCGACCGTGTCTGCCTTGTCGTCGAGATAGCGCGTCTTGAGCCGCATCTCGATGCGCGACGGCTGGCATTCGATGGCAATGAGCGAGGCCCCGGCCATGGTGGCGGCCAGCGGCTGGGCGCCTCCCATGCCACCGAGACCCGCCGTCAGGACCCATTTGCCGGAGAGATCTCCGCCGAAGTGGCGCCGCCCGACCTCGGCAAACGTCTCGTACGTGCCCTGCACGATGCCTTGGCTGCCAATATAGATCCATGACCCGGCGGTCATCTGGCCGTACATCATCAGTCCCTTGCGGTCGAGTTCGTGAAACGTGTTCCAGTTGGCCCACCGCCCCACCAGATTGGAGTTGGCGATGAGCACCCGCGGCGCATCCGGGAACGTACGGAAGACGCCGACCGGCTTGCCCGACTGGATGAGCAGGCTCTCGTCCATCTCCAGGCTGCGCAAGCCAGCGACTATGCGGTCAAAAGCGTCCCAGTCGCGCGCCGCCCGGCCGATGCCGCCATAGACCACGAGCTCTTCCGGCCGCTCGGCGACTTCCGCGTCGAGGTTGTTCATGAGCATCCTGAGCGGCGCTTCCGTCAACCATCCTTTCGTGCTGACCTCAGGGCCGGTGGGCGACTTGATGCGCCGGGTGTTGTCGCGGCGGCTGGCGATGTTCATCGATCATCTCCCGGATTGAGCAACGGCAATCGTTTCAGCAGTCCCCCTCACCAACTCGCCCTTGCGGATGACGGCGGCGCAACGGTTGAGGCCGAGCGGATAGACGAGGTCGGCGGCACCTTCGGCATCCCACAGCGCAAGATCGGCCCTGAGCCCGGGCTCGAGCCGCCCACGGTCGCTGAGACCAAGCGCGCGCGCAGCGTGGGCGGTAACACCCCGTAGCGTCTCTTCGGGCGTAAGGCCGAACAGCACGCAGGCCATGTTCATGGCGCCAAGTAGGGAGTGGACCGGCGAGGAGCCGGGATTGAGATCGGTGGCCACGGCCATCGCCACGCCGTGCGCACGCAAGGCCGCAACTGGCGGAGATGTCTTCTCGCGCAGATAGTAGAACGCTCCGGGCAGCAGCACCGCAACCGTTCCGGCCGCGGCAAGCGCCGCCACCCCATCGCCGTCCAGGTATTCCAGATGATCGGCTGACAGCGCGCCGTGCCGGGCCGCCATCGCCGCCCCGCCGAGATCGGAAAGTTGCTCGGCGTGAAGCTTGACCGGCAGCCCGAATTCTTGGGCACGCTCAAACACCTCCTCGACCTCCGCCACCGTAAACGCGATCGTCTCGCAAAAGGCATCGACCGCATCGGCAAGGCCGGCACGCGCGATGGCAGGCAGCACGACATCGCACACCAGGCGCAAATATCCCGCCCGGTCATTGCGATACTCGGGCGGCAGCGCGTGGGCCCCGAGAAAGGTGGTGACCACATCGACCGGCATTTCGCTGCCGAGGGCGCGCGCCGCACGCAGCATCCGCATCTCGGTATCGAGGTCGAGGCCATAGCCCGACTTGATCTCAACCGTCGTCACCCCTTCGCCGAGCAGGCCCTCAAGGCGCGCCGCACCC
>CAYWVA010000107.1:2623-7823 GCA_964461545.1 uncultured Rhizobiaceae bacterium
GATCTCAACCGTCGTCACCCCTTCGCCGAGCAGGCCCTCAAGGCGCGCCGCACCCGACGCGACAAGCTCTCGTTCCGAAGCCGCCCGGGTCGCTTTCACCGTCGACACGATGCCGCCGCCGGCCTCGGCGATCTCGGTATAGGTCGCGCCCTTCAGGCGCATTTCGAACTCCTTGGCCCGGCTTCCGGCATGTATCAGATGGGTATGGCAATCGATCAGGCCCGGTGTGAGCAGCCGGCCACCGCAGTCGACCGTGCGCTCAGCGGCAGGCGCTTCGCCGCGCCGCCCAAGCCAGGCAATGCTGTCGCCTTCGACCAGCAGAGCGCCGTCCCCGACGAGGCCGATGCCATCGGCTTGCGACATGGTGGCGAGCCGGGCGTTGGTGTACAGCGTCCGAGTCATTGGCCCCGTGGCGGCTAAATCACCCGTCTCTAATGGAACCAAGCCATGCCGGAACGCAAGCTCTGCTTTTCCTCAGCACTGCTGCCATCGGGATGGCACGACGACGTCGTTGTCCACCTCGATGCCGACGGACTTATCGTCCGGGTCGAGACGGCAGCGCGCCCACCGGACGGCATCCGGCTCGCCGGTTTCGCCGTGCCCGGCGTAGCCAACGTCCACTCCCACGCCCATCAGCGGGCCATGGTGGGGCTGGCGGAACGATCAGGCCCGGGGGCCGACACCTTCTGGACCTGGCGCGAGGCCATGTACGGCTTTGCGCTCACCATGCAGCCGGAGGACCTCGAAGCCGTTGCCGCCCAGCTTTATGTCGAAGCGCTCAAGAGCGGCTTCACTGTCATTGGCGAGTTCCAGTATCTCCACCATCAGCCCGACGGCGCACCCTATGATGAACCGGCACAGATGTCGTTGCGCTGCCTGGCTGCCGCCGAGCGGGCCGGCATCGCCATCACCATGTTGCCGACGCTCTATGCTTACGGCAATTTCGGCGGCGAGCCGCCGGCCGGGGCCCAACGCCGCTTCATCACCGACGCCGATGGTTTTCTCGGCATAGTGGAGAGCCTGGCTGGGCCAGTGGACAAGCACGACAAGTGGCGGCTTGGGGTTTCGCCGCATTCGCTGCGCGCCGTCACCGCCGACATGCTGCGCGATGTGCTCGCCGGGGTTGGACAGGATGCGCCGATCCACATTCATGTGGCCGAGCAGGCCAAGGAAGTTGCCGACAGCATCGCCTGGTGCGGTCGCCGTCCGGTCGAGCTTCTGCTCGACAGCTTCGATGTTTCGCCGCGCTGGTGCACGATCCACGCCACGCATATGACTGATGAAGAAACCGCCGCTCTGGCGCTGAGCGGCGCAACCGTGGGCCTATGCCCGACGACAGAGGCCAATCTCGGCGATGGAACCTTCCCTGCCGCGCAGTTCCTCGAGGCTGCCGGTGCCATAGCCATCGGCTCTGACAGCCATGTTACGGTCAGTCCCGCCGAGGACCTGCGCCAGCTCGAATATTCGCAACGCCTTGCCCACCGGGCCCGCAACGTCCTGGCCGGAGGGTCGCATCGCTCCACCGGACGGCGGCTGCTCGAGGCGGCCGCGCACGGTGGTGCCACAGCCACTGGCCAGCCGACGGGCGCCATCAAGACCGGGCTTCGTGGCGACTTCGTCGTACTGGACCCCGATCATCCGGCGCTCATCGGCCGTCGCGGCGATGAAGCTGTCGACTCCTGGGTGTTTTCCGGCGGTTCGGCTTGCGTAAAGGATGTGATCGTCGCCGGTGACATCGTGGTAAAGGATCGCCGGCACAGTCGCGAAGACGAAATTCTGCGCGATTTCCGCGCCGCCTTGAGCAGACTGAGGAGCCGCCCATGACGCGTCCGCTCCGCATCGAGATCGGTGCCGCACCACTTGGTCTGAGCGACATCCGCGCGGCGCTGGCCGGCCCTATCGCGGTCGCCTTGACACAAACTGCCGAAGCGCGCATCGCGCGCAGCGCCGACACCGTCGAGCGCCTGGTCGCCGGCGGCGATCCGATCTACGGCGTCAACACCGGCTTCGGGCGGCTTGCCAGCGAGCGCATCGGGACCGAGAATCTTGAGCGGCTGCAAGTCAATCTGGTTCGTTCTCACGCCGCCGGGATCGGCGAGCTTTTGCCTGAGCCGGTGGTGAGGCTGGTGCTTCTGCTTAAGATCGCCTCACTGGCCGCCGGCCATTCAGGGGTGCGGGGCAAGACAGTGTCGCTCCTGTGCGATCTTGTCGCCGCGGGCATAATGCCGGCCGTTCCGCGTCAGGGGTCGGTCGGTGCTTCTGGCGATCTCGCCCCGCTTGCCCATTTGAGCCTGGTGCTGATCGGCGAGGGCGAGGCGCTTGTCGAGGGCAAGCGGCTTTCCGGCTCCGAGGCCCTGGCTCGGGCGGGCCTGGCGCCGGTGACGCTGGGTCCCAAGGAGGGGCTTGCCCTGCTCAACGGCACCCAGGTCTCGACCGCTCTTGCGCTCCACGCCCTGATCGAGGCGGAGCGCAATCTGGCGACTGCGGCGGCGGCTGGGGCCATGTCGACCGACGCCCTGATGGGAGCCGACACACCGTTCGACCCGCGCATCCACGCGCTCCGCCCCCATCCCGGGCAGATGGTGATGGCCCGCACCTTGCGCGACCTGATGGCCGGCAGCGAGATCCGCGCCTCGCATCTGGAAGGCGACGTCAAGGTCCAGGACCCGTATTCCTTCCGCTGCCAGCCGCAGGTCATGGGCGCCTGTCTCGATCTGCTTGCCAATGCGGCGCGAACCCTGATGATCGAGGCCAGCGCGGTTTCGGACAATCCGCTGGTGTTTCCTGATCAGGGCGAGGTGTTGTCAGGCGGCAATTTTCACGCCGAGCCGGTGGCGTTCGCCGCCGACATGCTCGCCCTGGCGATTGCCGAGACCGGGGCACTTGCCGAGCGCCGTATTGCCGAGCTCACCGACACGACGATGTCGTCGCTGCCGGCCTTTCTCACGCCTGAGCCCGGGCTCAACTCGGGCTATATGATGGCCCATGTGACCGCGGCGGCACTCGCGTCTGAAAACAAGCAGCTTGCCGTGCCCGCCTCTGTCGACAGCCTGCCCACCTCAGCCAATCAGGAAGACCACGTGAGCATGGCCACGCACGCCGCCTGGCGCCTGATCGCCATGAACGCCAACACGCGCGCTATCATTGCCATTGAGCTCATGGCGGCGGCCGAGGGCATCGATTTCCGCCGGCCGCTGCGCTCGTCCGAACCGCTCGAGGAAGCGCATGGCTTGATTCGCGCCATCGTCGCGCCGCGGCTGGAGGACCGCATCTTCTCCAGCGACATCGAGGCGGTGTCACAGCTCATCTCGGCCGGCACCTTCGAGCACTTTGCCGGCCGACTGCTCGACCAGGTGATCGCATGAGCACGAGCCTGTTCGATCTTACCGGCCGCATCGCCATCATCACCGGAACGGGCCGCGGCATCGGCCGCGAACTCGCGCTTGGATTCGCCGACGCCGGGGCAACCGTAGTGGGATGCGCGCGCACGCCCAGCAGCGCCGAGAAGACGGCGACAGAAATCGCTGCCAAGGGCAAGGAGGCCGCCGCCTACCAGTGCGACGCAACTGTGCCAGCCGACATCGATGCTCTGGTTGAGAACACCTTGCGGCGCTACGGAAAGCTCGACATTATGGTGTGCAATGCCGGGGTCAACATCAAGAAACCGGCGACCGAGCTTACTCCGTCGGAGTTCGCCACGGTGATCGCCGGAAATCTGACGGGTTATTTCCTGTGCGCCCAGGCGGCCGCCCGTCAGTTCAAGGCGCAGGGCTCCGGCGGTGCCATCGTGATGACGTCTTCGAATGCCTCGGTGGCGGCTTTCGAGGAGCTTGCCCCCTACTGCGCCGCCAAAGGCGGCATCGACATGCTGGTTCGGGCGTTGGCGGCGGAATGGGGGCCGGACGGGATCCGCGTCAACGCCTTCAATCCGGGCTACACCACCCACTCTATGACGGCCAAAGGCCAAGCCTACCTGGACGAGGCGGCAACAGAGATCGCAGCACGCACGCCGCTGCGTCGAACGGGCCGATTGAGCGAGATGGTCGGACCGGCGATTTTCCTGGCGTCCGATGCCGCTTCCTTCGTCACCGGCACCGTCCTCCTTGTCGACGGCGGCTGGTGCGCCCTTTGAAAGACGGATGGTTTCGCATGAAGCCCGTGCCTCTCAACACCACTTACCGGGGGCAGGTCACGACAGGACCGGAAGAACTCGCCTCGGCAATCGGCAATGCGGGTGTGCATGTCGTGTCCTCGCCGGCCATCATCGGTCACCTCGAAATGGCATGCCATCGCCTTATCGACCCCTATCTGGAAAGCGGCGAGGCCAGCGTCGGTGTCGGGTTTTCACTCCAGCATGTGGCCGCGGCATTTCCCGACCGGGCGATGGACGTTGCAGCCGAACTCATTGCCCAGGACGGCCGGCGCTTCACCTTCCGTGTCCTGGCGCAGCAGGACGGCCGGGCCATCATGAACGGTGAGCATGTGCGGGCACTGGTTCATCTCGATCGCTTCCTCAACGCCACGCAGCCTTAGACCGGGATCGTCACCACCGCCCGGACGCCGCCGAGCGGACTGTCCTCCAGGCGAATGTGGCCGCCATGACTGAGCGCGATATCCCGGGCAACTGTGAGTCCGAGCCCGCTGCCACCAGCATCCTGATTGCGGGCCTGGTCGAGTCGCACGAACGGCCGGAAGACGGCCTCGCGCTCGCCCACCGGAATGCCGGGTCCATCATCGTCGACGACGATCACCAGGTGCGGGCCGACACGCGAACCTTTAAGCCTCACCGTCGCAGCATGGCGGGCAGCATTGCTGACCAGATTGCCGACGCAGCGCTTCAGAGCGTCGGGCTTCACCGACGCGATGAGCGGGCTTTCGACCTCCACCCCGATGTGCTGGCCGGAGCGGGCCATGTCGTCCGCGACACTCCGCAGCAGGGCCGCAATGTCGCTGTCTGTTGAGCGCTCGCCGCCGTCGCCCCGCACAAAGGCAATGTAGGCCTCGAGCATACGCTGCATCTCGTCGACGTCTTCCTTGAGCGCCTGCAATTGCGCCCCGTCCTGGAGCAGGGCGAGTTCGAGCTTGAACCGGGTGAGAACCGTTCGCAGATCGTGCGACACGCCGGCCAGCATGGCGGTCCGCTGCTCGACGTGGCGCTCGATGCGCTCTTTCATCTTGAGGAAGGCCGCCGCCGCCCGCT
>CAYWVA010000108.1:0-7800 GCA_964461545.1 uncultured Rhizobiaceae bacterium
GCGCGGCTTGCAGCGCGGACTGGGGATCAAGCAAGGACAGATCATCGGCTACGTCGGCAACTCCGGGCTCGCCACCGGGCCGCACCTGCACTACGAATTCCGCATCAACGGCGTGCATCGCAATCCCCGCACGGTGCCCCTGCCTCCGGCGGATCCGATACCCGAGGGTCAGCACGGCACGTTCGTCGCGGCCACCGCGGAGCTGTCCAGGCCTGCGCTGAGGTGGGCTGCGACTTGGCCGCCGGCGCCCCGCAGTCGCGTCTCGACGGCGCGGTCGAGCTGGTGCCGAAGTGCTTCGGCATAGTCGTCGGCGCTGTCCAATTTCAGCGTGTAGCGGCGCGGCTCCCAATGCCGCTTTGCCGTCTCGCCCAACGGCGTCACAATGACAAAATGGCCGGGCTCGACCCGGTTGACGTCCTTGAAGAAGCTGCCCGACCCATGTTCCGGGATCAGCGCCAGGTACTCGGCGACGCATACCTCGTCGGGGCCATAGGGCACGTCATCGAGCGCGTGCAGCCCTTTCGGCATCGAGGCGAAAGCGAGGAAGCCGTCGCCGCGATGATAATGCAGCGGCCTGCCGCCCAGCGCGTCGCGCGCCAGAATGAGGTGCCGGTCGCGGCCGTCCCACAGGGCAAAGGCATAGTCGCCGAAAAGATGGTCGAAGACCGCCTCCTGCCAGCGCTCCCAGGCCGCCAGCAGGATCGCCGCGTCGGACAGGCTCGTGGCCCGCGACGGGTCGATGCCGATGTCGCGCGCCAGTTCGTCGCGATTGTCGAGCCTCAAATCGGCGATCAGCCGATAACGCCCGCCGCCGCCGGCAAGCGGCTGCCGGTCAAAGGCGTCCTCGGGCAGCAGGCGGAACAGGCGCCGCCCCAGGGCGATCCCGCCATCGTCCCATTGGGCGCCGTCATGGGGCCCATAGATCTGCTGTGCCGCCAACATCCGCCGGCACGACGCCGCCGCTTCGGGATTGCCGTCGAAATTCCAGCGGCCTGCCAGAGCCGACATCTATCCCGCCTGGACCGTCACCAGCCCTTCGCTGTGCAGCTCCTCAAGCAGCTCGATGACCTGCCGCCGGCACTCGGTGCCTTCGACATCGAACTCGCTCAGCAGCTCTTCGCATAAGCTGTCGATCGACCGCGGCGCGGCGATCAGCTCCCAGACTCGCGTGCCGACTGCGTTGAGACCGTAGCAGACGCCCTGGTCGATGCTCATGCCGATCAGTTCGTCGTCGACCGTCGCGGTCAGCAGCCCATCCTCGTTGCGGACCACGACTTCGGAGCCTTCCAGACGCGTACCCACCACCATCGCCTTCTTCCCAAGATGGTCGAACCTACCAAGCCGATTCGAGCCAAGGTTTCACCACTGGTCGGTCGCGCAGACAACGAACCGGTGATTGTTCAGTAGCGATATATGCAATCAAAGGTTATTCGCGCTTTCATCCTTGGTCAGGGCGCCAAGGAAGGGGCAACGTGGCCCCATATCAATCCGCACCGGCCAGGTGCCGTTCGAGACGTTCCGCTTCGCGCGCCATCACATCATATCCCCAGGCACGCGCCGCGGCATAGACTTCGGCATTGGCGAGCAGCAAAGCGCAGTGCCGGAAATGCCGCCCCCTGAGGCCCATCGGGTCGAGATAGTGACCGCGATAGGTCTGCGACATCACCGCCTCCATTGCCCGCTGACCTCGGAGCCGCGTGATTGCGCCCGCGTCGCCATCATTTGCCCGCGACAGCACATAGAGGCGGCGGAAAGGGATCGGCCTCGCCGCCACTGCCTGCGCCAGCGGCACATTGTATTTCTCCGTCTCCTCGAAAACGGGCTCGATGCTGTCACGATCGATCCCGAAGGCGTCGGCCGCGTCCCCCCACAGCTTGAGACGCGGTAGGCCGAACCACGCCAATGGCTGGCCAGCCGCGTCGAAGCCTATGACGCAAACGTCGTCGCACAAAACTTCGTAGCCGGCGCGTTGGAAACACGCAGCCAGCGTCGATTTGCCGACGCCCGACGGCCCGGCGAACGCGACAGCGCCGCCACCTGCGACGATAGCATTGGCGTGGAGCGGCAGCAGGCCACGCTGATGGCATAGGATACCGAGCGCTGATCCAAGCAGGAACAGGCGGATGTTGCGATCCGGGGCGCCGGGGGAGGGGTCGACGACGATCTCCTGGCCGCTGTTCATCAGATAGCGCGCTGTGCCCGTCACCGTCAGCATGACCGCGCCATCGACGATCTGCAGGCCGTAATCCATGACACGTCCGTCCGGCAGTGCTTCAGGCAGCGAGCCGCGCCGCACTTCGACCACAGGTCGCTCATCTCCGGCGCCCTCGGCGGGCGTCAACTCGTCCAGCGGCAACGCGGAGCGCAAGCGAAAGTCGAAACACGAATACAGACGGGACCCGTCCGGCCCACGGGCCGCTTTCAGCCTCGAGAATCCATCCATCCTGCCTCCGTGAGCGGCTTGATTGGCATAGCGCCGGCCTCTTGTCACGCGTGGGTTTGCAGTATCGAGACTGTTTGCACGAAAGTCCTGCGAACTTCTGTCCTATCGGCGATCAGGAACTTTGGTCGAGCCAGGACAGACCGCGCAGCAAAAGTGCGCAAGCACCGATACCCACGAGGACGCCCGCTGAGCTTGACAGGAAGTCCATCACATTTGCCGAGCGGCCTGGGGACCACCGTTGGAAATACTCCAGGACCGCTGAATAGCCGATAAGTCCGCCAGCAAGCAGCCAGGTCCGGACGGTGCGCCGAAATGCGAAGCCTGTCAGCGCGGAGACGGAGGCGTAGGCGACGAAGTGCTCGACCGGGCCCGGTAGGCTCGTGCGCGGCGGTGAGTACTCGGCCGGAATTAGTGTCGCCAAGGCCAGCGCGGCAAGCCCAAGCCATGCCACAAGCTGGAGCCATGGCGAGGCCGAGAGGCGGATCACGAGGCGGGTGAACGCGCTGCACATTATCCTTCCCATGAAACCGTGCAGTAGCATGATGGCGCAGCAAAGTGCAGTGCCATGGTGGCGCTGGCCGCGCGTCTTGGGCCATACCTCCTCGATGGCCTGCCACAAGCCGAGCGCGCTGAACCGGGACTGTACGCGCGTCGTCTCCTGTAATACTACCCCGATCGTCAGAACTCTTACGGTATTGAAGCATGCCGGACTGCTTGCTCGCGCGCGTGGCAGTCTGCGCGCCGCGCAACGGACCCATGGGAGAGCCACCTCGGTGGGATTATGATTACATTGGTGCCCGAATCTGAGATTCCGACCGAAGAACTGATTGCCAAAACTGATGCAGCGCTCGGGATCGGTCTGCTAGCCGAAACGGTGGGGAACCGATGGTCGTAAGAATATTCGACCCCCACCTCGGGATTGAAGCGCGTGCGGACTGGGCGCAGCCATGGCTTTACGATCGATGAGCGATCCAGACGCTACTTCCTCGGGACCAGCTCAGACCCTCGCGGACCGGCTCAACCAAGACTGCTTTTGCGTCACGCTCGACCGTCGGTCGCTGTGCGAGGCGCTGGAGCACGAGGCTAGCGATCCAGCGTTCTGGGAGACGTTCATCCGCCCTAAGGCCAACTTATTCTCGACCGTGCCGGTGTTTCTCTCTGCCACAGGGTTGGCCGAGATGCAGGAAGTGGTGGCAGCCGTCGAAACAACAGCCCGGCTCGCCTCATACAAGGCCGCGGTTTTCTCCTGGGCACCCGAAATCTCGCGGCAGGATCACGGCCCGGTTGGTGCGTTGATGGGCTACGACTTCCACCTTGGCGAAGACGGCCCCCGGTTAATCGAAATCAATACCAACGCCGGCGGGGCATTCCTCAATGCCCTTCTTGCAAGGGCGCAGCGCGCGTGTTGTGCTGAAATGGACATGCCGCTGAAGCCGTACACCTTTGAGGACGTGGCGTTTCGCATGTTCCAGGACGAATGGATGCGCCAGCGGGGAACCGGTGCCGCACGTCGGATTGCAATCGTCGACGACAGGCCGGAGGAACAGTATCTCTATCCTGAGTTCGTGCTCGTGCGGCAAGTTTTGGCCGCGCGCGGTCTGGACGCGGTTATCGCGGACGCCAGCCAACTTCTCTATAGGGCCAACCGTCTCAGCGTCGAGGGGAAGCCAATCGACCTCGTGTACAACCGCGTCACTGATTTCGCGTTTGATCGGCCAGAGCACAGGGCGCTACGAGAGGCCTACCGCGATGGCGCGGTGATCGTAACGCCGAATCCGCACAACCACGCCCTGCTCGCCGACAAGCGTAACCTTTCGCTGCTCTCCGATCCGACGATACTCGAGGCCTGGGGCCTGGAGCCAAGACTTCTGACCCAGCTCAAATCCATCCCTCGCACTGTCATTGTCACTCCCGAAATCGCCGATGAACTGTGGAACTCGCGTAAGAACCTGTTCTTCAAGCCGACGGGCGGACATGGTGGAAAGGCGGTGTATCGCGGCGACAAGGTGACGAAAGCCGTCTGGGCAGAAATCAAGCGAGGCGGCTACGTTGCTCAGACTTTGGTTCGGCCGAGCCAGCGCATGATCAAGATCGACGAAGCACTCCAGGCGCGCAAGATGGACGTTCGGCTCTATACATATGACAGTCATGTGCTTTTAGTGGCGGCGCGCCTCTATCACGGCCAGACCACAAATTTCAGGACACCTGGGGGAGGGTTTGCTCCGGTGTTTGTAATCTGAACAGCAAGCAGTTCTCGACATCTTTGAGGAGGAATTAGCAGAGAACGGTGGACTTCCGATCTCCTTCCTCCGCCATTACGCAGGGGTTCGTGACACTCCGCGGCGCGTCGCCCCCCTCTCGCAAACACGAAGCGCGGCCGGACCGACCCGACTGACCGATGTGACGACCTTCGTGCCGGAGTCTCAGGTCAAGCTACTCAGGCGGCTCAACCGAGTGCGGTAACCAAAGCGAGCACACGACGCCGTGCCAACTTGATCGTGGCGAACCGGGTGGTGGGGCGATAGAGTTGGAATTCGTGCTGGGCAAGTGACCGGCCGGTGCGTACCCCAACAAAACGGCTGTGCATGGATACTCTTCAAATCGTACCCTATACCGACTTCCATAGGGAAGCCGTGCTCAGGATCACAATGAGGGCTTGGCGCCCTGTGTTCGCCAAGACGCAAAGGGAAGTTCCCGCCTTCGTCTATTAGGCGTTCTACCCGCTTGGATGGGAGGATCGGCAAAGGAAGGACGTCGCGTGTCTCCTGGAAACCGAAGGAGACAGTTTCTGGCTGGCTCTGCGCGGAAACACGGTGCTCGGATTCGTTGGCCTTCAAATGCATCCGGAAGACCGAATGGGTGAAATCAGCATCATTGCGGTCGATCCTGAGCACCAGAGACAGGGCGTGGGACGAAGGCTGATGGAGTTCGTCGAACAGCGCATTCTCGAAAAAGGGATGACGATGGTCATGGTGGAGACCGTGGGCGATTCCGGTCACGAACCGGCCAGACGATCCTACGAGGCATCCGGCTATGTACGCTGGCCCGTTGCCAGGTATTTCAAGCGGCTCCAGTGATCCTGGAGCTATTGCTTCTCTGAAACCACGCCTAACTCCCGCGCAACCGTCCTCACCCCGTCCGCCTTGCGGCTCCAGCACATGCTAGCGGCCGATTGCACTTGAATAAGCTCAACTTTCCGAACATGCGCATCCCCGAGTACACCGTATGCCGGCGCTGCGGTGAAGCGAGTTTACAGTAGCTCTCGACGACTGGATCAAATTTTGTCGCCTGAAGGCCACGGGGCGACGGTTCGCTGGCCGGGGCTATTTTGTTGCATCGGCCGTGTTCAAACCGGAAATAGTTTGTGGGCATGGATGTGGCCAGCAACTAACATAATGTCAAAAGTTGTTCTAAATCAGTAATATATTAAGCTATCTGGCGGAGGGGGAGGGATTCGAACCCTCGGAGACCTCACGGCCTCAACGGTTTTCAAGACCGCCGCATTCGACCACTCTGCCACCCCTCCCGATGAGTGCTGGGCGGCATCGGGGACCGCCCAGCCGGAGCCCGGCCCGGTGTTTGAACAAATGGGACTTGAGCGTCAAGCTGACAACCGGCGCTGGCATCGCCCGGCAAGGCAACCCTCACTTAGGCCGGGGCGACGCGATGGCCGGGACTTGCGACAAGGCAACGGCCCTCAGGTCGCGTAGGACGGGTCCTTGATATCGAGGCCCTGCTTCAACTCCTCGAAGTGGCTTTGGGCCATTTCGGGGTAGGCCTCCCAGCCGCGGGCGGTGGTTTCGGCAAGCTCGTCTGACATGATGTTGAGCGGCTGGCCTGTCGAATAGGCGAGCACCAGCGTCTGGCAGGCGCGCTCAAGATAGTACAGCCGATCGAACGCGTCGGAGACCGTCTCACCCACCACCAACACGCCATGTTGGCCCATCATCATGGTGCTGCGATTGCCCAGCGCCGCGGCCAGCCGGTTCCCTTCGGCGGCCGAATCGGCGATGCCGCCATACTTCATGTCGTAGGCGATGCGGTTGAAGTAGCGGGCGGTGTTCTGGTCGATGGGCTTGATCTCAGGATCCGCCAAGCTGGCGATCGCTGTGGCATATGGCGAGTGCAGGTGCAGGATGCAGCGCGCCTGGGGCAGGGCGCGATGGATGCAGCCGTGGATGTACCAGGCCGACGGGTCGGGGGCGTCCGGGCCGGCCATCGTGGCCTCATCGTCGGCATCGATCAGCAACAAATCGCTCGCCCGGATGCGCGAAAAGTGGCGCCAGCGGCGGTTCATGAGAAATGTCTTGCCATCGGGCGAGACCGCCAGGCTGAAATGGTTGGCGACCGCCTCATGCCAGTTAAACTCGGCCGCCAGGCGAAAGGCCGCTGCGAGATCGACGCGCATCTGCCATTCGACGCGGCGCTGGTCGTCGGCCTTCAGTTGCGTCACGTGTTCCATGGCGTTTTCCGTTGCTCCTTGTGCTTGGCTGGGGCGCTTTAAGACTAGCGCGAAGCGCATCGGCACCGCAATGGTGCGAAAAGTTCGCCGTCTTGCAGAGCCGGCCGGCCCTGCCTATACAAAAGCCAGCGCACGTTGGAGACCCTTTGGTGATAGCGCCCTTCGTCTATCGGTTAGGACGCCAGCCTTTCACGCTGGAAAGACGGGTTCGATTCCCGTAGGGCGCGCCATACTCCGACACGCGACCACCGGAGGGGCCGTCAGGCGTTAATCCGGCTCTGGCTGTCTCGATGGTGGACGGCGACCTCCGTCAGGGTGTCCAACAGGGCGTCGATACACTCCAAGGCGCGCCTCAGTTCCTCGGCACCTTCACATGGCATCGCCGGCGCCTCTGCGGCCATGCTCGGTGCAGAATCCTTCAGTGCAGAGTACTTCATTGTAGCCCCGACTCAATGGCATTTGGCCCACCCTTACTGACGAGCGACAATAAAGTCAACGCGCTGTTTGGCCCGCCGTGTAGCGTCTGGCGCGGGCAGGCAGGTGTGCCCCATTCTTGCGCACAATTTCCTCAACAGCGCCGAATTGTCAGCCATCAGTTGCCGCAATTGCCGATTACCGTGGGCTATCATGCCGCTGGAGTGATTCGCGGGCGCGTTCCAGTTGGCGTACCGAGGGGGCGCTAGATCAGCAACGTGGGGGTGCCGATAATGAGGGAACTCCGCTACCAAAGGACAGCTCCGTTGCTGCCCGAGGCCGCGGACTTGGCAAGTCCCGTCCGACGAATGAACAGATTTGGAGTCGCTGTGGCCGTGCTCGCAGGGCTCGGCGCGGTCGCGCTGGCCGTGCTGGTGAGCCCCATCGCGGCTCCGTCGGCAACGATGGCCAGCTATAGCGC
>CAYWVA010000109.1:0-7788 GCA_964461545.1 uncultured Rhizobiaceae bacterium
CATCCCGCAGCGCCGCATCGGCTCGCCGGCCGATCTCGACGGCACGCTTTTGCTGCTGGCGTCGTCGCGCGCCAGCGGCTTCATGACCGGCTCTACGGTCGTCGTGGACGGTGGGCAGATGCTGGCGGTAGGTTAAACGGCGGTCCCTATGGCGTGGCAACCAGCGAGGCATCATGGATTTCACTCTTCCGCCTGAGATAGACGAGCTGCGCCTCAAGGTGCGCGGCTTCATCGAGGCCGAGGTCATGCCGCTCGAGGCCGACCGGGCCAACTACGACGACTATGAAAACATCCGCCTCGACCGGCTCGAGGAGATGCGAAAACGTGCCAGGGCGGCCGGGCTGTGGGCCCCGCAGATGCCGAAAGACCGCGGCGGCCTGGGCCTTCCCCTGGTCGGCTGGGCGGCGTTCTACGAAGAAGCCAACCGGTCGATTTTCGGTCCGGTGATCGTCAATTGCCAGGCGCCCGACGACGGCAACATGAGCCTGCTCAACAAGGTGCTGCCAAGCGAGAAAATGAAGGACGTCTGGCTGCAGCCGATCATCGATGGCCGGGTGCGCTCGTCCTTCGTGATGACCGAGCCGCACCCGGGCTCCGGCTCCGACCCTAGCGGCATGATGCTGACCCGGGCCGAGCGCCGCGGCGACCGCTACGTCATTGGCGGCCGCAAATGGTTCATTTCAGGCGCCGAGGCGGCCAGCCACTTCATCGTCGTGGCACGGACGTCCGACGACCCGCGGCGCGGCCTTTCGGCCTTCCTCTATCACAAGGACGACGCCAACTGGCGCATCGTGCGGCGCATCGCCAACATGGGGCCGGACGAGCATGGCGGGGTGTGCGAGCTCGAGTTCGACGGGCTCGAGGTTCCGGTTGAACACCGGCTGCTCGAGGAGGGCGACGGGCTCAAGATCACCCAGATTCGGCTCGGCCCGGCACGGCTCACCCATTGCATGCGCTGGCTCGGCCTGGCCAAGCGCTGCCTGGAGATTGCCGGCGCCTATGTGGCCGAGCGCCAAGCCTTCGGCGAGCCGCTGGGAAGCCGCGAGTCAGTGCGCATGATGCTGGGCGAGACGGCGAAACAGATCCACATCGGGCGGCTCATCACCATGCACGCCGCCTGGCTCATCGACCAGGGCCACCGGGCGCGAAAGGAGGTATCGATGGCCAAGATCGAAGTCGCCGACATCCTCAACCGGGCAGCCGACACGGCCGTGCAACTCACCGGCGCCAAGGGCTACTCCAAGGACACGGTGCTCGAATGGATCTATCGCTATGCCCGCTGCGCCAAGCTGGTGGACGGGGCCTCGGAAGTGCACCGGATGGTGCTCGCCCGGCACTATGCCAGCCTCGGCAACGAATTCTGGAAGTGGGGCGGGTGAAAAGTTGATGAGAAAACTCAGGACTCCTCGAGCCGCCGACCCCTCGCTTCGGCTTCTCCGATCGGCGTCGTGACCTCCTCGCCGACGTAATAGCCGGCCGCCTTCTTGGCATCCATCTCGACGCGGGCATCGGCCGGAATGAGATCGTCGGGGATCGCCACCCGTTCGCCGATCTCTATGCCGTGCGACTGCATGGCGTCGAACTTGAGGTTCGACATCGACACCCAGCGGTCGATGCGCTTGACGCCGAGCCAGTGAAAGACATCGGGCATCAGGTCCTGGAAGCGCATGTCCTGGACGCCCGCGACACATTCGGTGCGCTCGAAATAGCTTTCCGGGCTGTCGCCGCCGGGGCTGCGCTTGCGGGCGTTGTAGACCAGGAACTTGACCACTTCGCCGAGCGCCCGGCCCTCCTTGCGGTTATAGACGATGAGCCCGGCGCCGCCCTTCTGGGCCGATCTCACGCATTCCTCGATACCGTGCAGGAGATAGGGCCGGCAGGTGCAGATGTCGGAGCCGAAGACGTCGGAGCCGTTGCATTCGTCGTGCACCCGGCAGGCAATCTCATGATCGCCACTGACGAGCTTGTCGACGTCGCCGAAGATGTAGAGCGTGATGCCGCCGATGGGGGGAAGGAACACCTTCAGGTCGGAGCGGGTGACGAGTTCGGAAAACATCGCCCCGGTATGCTCATAAAGCGCCCGGCGCAGGGTCGATTCCCTGAGCCCAAGGCGCTCGGCGATCCCCGGCAGATACCACACCGGCTCGATCGCCGCCTTGGTCACGCTGGCCTCGCCCGTCTCGTGCAGGACGCGGCCGTCCGGCACCAGCCGGTTCTTGGCGATCGCCTCGCGCAACTCGCCCAGCGAGATCCGCGCCTTGGTGACTGCGATGGTGGGACGAATATCGAGCCCGGCGGCGATGTCTTCGGCGAACACGTCAGCAACCAGGTGCCCCCACGGATCGAGCGAGACGATCTTGACCGGATCATACCACTGGTCGAACGGCCCGATCACCGCCGCGGGCAGCGTGTTGGTGAGGTCCGGGCGGTGGATCGGATCGAGCTTGCCGGCGGCGATGGCCAGCGCCCGGTAGAGCCCGTAGGCGCCCGAGTGCACGCCGATGACGTTGCGCTGGTGCGGGTTCTTGAGGCTGCCGACGACCGGCCCGCGCTGCCTGGGCGTCGCCGCACCCCACACCATCTTGGGCGCCTTGGCGCCGCCGCGCGGCGGGTGCGAGGTGAGGACGATATGCTTCGTATCCCCCATGGTGGTGCTCCGAAACGTCGCCGGGACCGGAAACCGGTCATTGTGGCGCAAAGGCCTATCCCGGTCCAGCGAATGTGTGACACTTCGACAGCGAGATAAGGTAAACTCGCAACCCTGCGCGGGAGTTGAGCGTTTCGTCATGTGGAGGGCGCCATGAGATCCTTTGCCCATGAGATTGCCGGAATGCCGGTCTACGCCACCGACGGCGAGATCGGCACGGTCAAGGACGTCCTGTTCGATCCCCAAAGTTGGAAAGTGCGCCACATCGAAGTGTCGACCGGCTGGATTTTCGGCCGCGACGTGCTCATTCCGGTCGACAAGGTCAAAAGCATCGACGCGCCCGAAGGCGGCGTCAAATTCGGTCTCACCAAGCAGCAGATCGAGAACAGCCCGCCCGCCGAGCCGGCGCGTCCCGTCGGACGGGACTATGAAGGCCGGCTTGTGGAATATTACGGCCTGTCTCCCTATTGGGCCGCGCCGCCCGAAGTCGGCGTGCCGCCGCAAGCGCTGCCGGTCAAGCAGCGTTCGCCGGAAGCCTCGGAAGGGATGCAGTTGTTGTCCGGCGGCGAGATCGACGGCTATGAACTCGATGCCCAAGGCGAGGCGGTGGGCACAGTCAGAGACGTTCTGGTCGACCTCGACACGTGGAAGATTACCTCGCTGATGGCCGATCTTGGCGGGATCTTCACCCCCGACACGGCGACTATCACCACCGCCCCGGTCACCGGCGTCGACCGGGCAAAGCGCATCGTGCATGTCGCGCTGCCCAAGGAGAAGGTGGACAAAAGCCACCGGGTCGGGGTCGAAGACCTCCCTTACGTGTTCCCCTACGTGCCGCCGATTGCCTGAGACCCGTTTGACCTGGATCAAATAATGGCGCGGCCTGTCGCGCTATCCTTGCGACGTCAATGAGACCCGACCAGGAGGTGCCGGTTCATGTTTTCTCGCATTCTGAAGCAGGAGGAAATGCACAGCCGCCTATTCGGCGAGATGTTGCGCAGGTTCTCCTTCGATAGCCATCGGGACATGACGATGAGCGACGCCTTTACCTTGAGGCGAGCCATCTCGCAGTGCCGCGCCTGCGGCGCCGCGGAGCGCTGTGAGGCATGGATGGCCAGTACCGAGGGGACCGAGGGCGCTGATCAGTTCTGCCCCAACACCGAAGCGTTCAGGCAATTGGCCGACTCGACGAAGTAGGTCGGCAGCTCGGCAGGCGGGTGCGTCCCGCGCTCCCCCAGCACCTTGGCCCATGAACGGTTGCAAAGCGTCCCGGTTCATCGTTCTATTCCAGCGCCACTTCCGGAACCCTTTTGCAGCAGGAAAGCCGCGCCGGCGCCATGGTGCTCGAAGACATCGATGCCGGTCACAAGCTCGATTTGCATCGCACGCGTCCGGCGCTTGAGACGCTGGCTGGGCTTGAGGCCAATAAGCATAAGTTCGGCATCACCAGGATTGCCGTGGTCACCGGACTCGACCGCATCGGCATCCCCGTGGCGCTGGTCACCAGACCGAACAGCCGCTCAATCGCGGTGTCCCAGGGCAAGGGCGCGACCCTCGCCGCCGCCAAGGTCTCCGCACTCATGGAGGCCATAGAGCTGTGGCATGCGGAACACATCGTGCAGCCGATGGTGTTTGCCGCCCACTGCGATCTTCCGGAGCACCTTGCGACCATCGATATCGAGCGTCTGCCGAGGGTCGCCGGCAGCCGGTATTCGCCGCATCTGCGCATGAACTGGATCGATGGTCTCGAACTGATAAGCGGCCGCAGCGTGCTGGTACCATTTGAGCTGGTGCACGCCGACTATACCCACCCCGTCCCGCCCGGCCACGGCTGCTTTGCCTCCAGCACCAACGGCCTGGCGTCGGGCCGGCATCTGCTGGAGGCGATCTGCTACGGCATCTGCGAGGTGATCGAGCGCGACGCCGTCACGATTTGGCATCAACGCGGCGCCGAATCGCGTGCCCGAACCCGCATCGATCCCTCGACCATCGACGGTGCGGCGGCCCGTGTGCTGTGGTCCCGGCTCGAAGGTGCCGGACTCGACGTGGCGGTGTGGGATGCCACGTCTGATGTCGGTGTCGCGACGTTTCACTGCCTGATCGCCGACCGGCCCCAGTCGCAAGGCCATATCGGGCTGGGCTCGGGCACCCATCCCGATCGGGCCGAGGCGCTCGCAAGGGCATTGAGCGAAGCCGCCCAGACGCGCCTGAACTATATTACTGGAGCCCGAGACGATCTTTCCTTCGAGGAGTTCCGCCCGACAGGACGGCAGGCCAAGGCCCGGGCGGCGGCAGCCCTGCTCGAACTCGGACCGCCGCGGCGCGACTTCGCGGCGGTGCCCACAAATATTACCGCGACATTTCGCGAAGACCTCGACTGGCTTCTGCAGCGCCTGGCCGCTGTGGCGGTGCGTGAGGTGGCAGCGGTCGATCTGACCCGAGACGGCTCCGACATCAAGGTCGTGCGCGTGGTCGTGCCGGGCCTCGAAGCGCCCCACGACGTTGACGGCTACGTGCCGGGTCCTCGCGCCATGGCGGCACGAGTGCCGTTGTGAGTGCCGTCATTTTCGTCGGTCCATCGCTCCACGGACGAGCCCTCGATCTGCCCGCCCGTGTCGTGATGCGGCCGCCGGCGGCACAGGGCGACATCTATCGCGCCTGCCAGCAGCGGCCGCAGATCATCGGCCTTATCGACGGCTATTTCGAAGGCGTCCCGTCGGTGTGGCACAAGGAGATCCTGTGGGCGCTGACGCTCGGCGTCGCGGTGTTCGGCAGCGCCAGCATGGGGGCCCTGAGAGCCGCCGAACTCGACGTCTTCGGCATGACGGGCATCGGCCGGATCTACGAATGGTACCGCGACGGGGTGATCGAGGACGACGACGAGGTGGCGCTGTTGCACGGCCCCGCCGAAGCCGCATACATGCCGCTCAGCGAACCGATGGTCAATGTTCGCGCCAGCTGTGCGGCCGCCGTCGAAGCCGGCGTGCTCGATCAGGCGGCCGCCGAGATCGTCGTCAGTGCAGCCAAATCGCTGTACTATAAGGAACGCGTTTGGCAGACGGTTGTGGCGCGCGCCGGCACATGCGGGCTCGACCCGACCGTTTGCAAGATCCTGGCAGACTGGCTCGCCAGCGGCCGGATCGACCAGAAGCAGCGCGACGCCGTCGCCCTGATCGAAGCGGCCGCTGACGCCCTCGATCGTCCGGTCGAGATTGCCCCGCCCAACTTCCGCTTCGAATGGACCGACCTGTGGGCTCAGGTGATGGGCCAGTGGGACGCCGAGGGATCGCCGCTTGCCGGACCGCAAGACATGGCACGGGCGGTCATCGACGAGCTGCGACTGGACCCGGACGCCTATATCTCGCTGCGCCTGCAGGCGGTGGCCCGCGCCGTCGTGCTCGCCAACAGCGATGGCGGCCGCGCAACGGTCGACCGCAGCGTCAAGCTTGGCCACCTCGGCCGGCTTCGCGACAGGCTGGGGCTCATGCGCAAATCGGACCTTGACGAGTGGGCAGCGCGCAACGGGCTTGACGGCCAGGGGCTCGAGGCGCTGCTCGAGGCCGAAGCGCGGCTCGATGATGAGGCGCGCCGACTCCCGCCGGCGCTGATCGAAGCACAGATCCTGGCGCTGCTGCACTTGAGCGACAGCTATGCCGGGCTTGCCGAGCGCGCCCGGGAAAAGCGGCAAATCATTGAAAAGACTGCGCTTACCGAGGCCGAACTGCCGCACGGTGTGTCCATTCCGGTGCTGCTCAACTGGTATTTTGGGGAGCAGCGGCAGCAGCCCATGCCGGACGACCTGGACCAATTCATTGAAGCTCTTGGACTTGCCTCGAGGACGGCTTTCTATCGCCTTTTGGCTGCGGAGTATGTATACTCCACAACCGAGACGGAAAACTGACCACTTTCCCGGTGCGCGTTCCTCGGAGGGGCCATGAACGGCACGCGCTTCAGACTTTTTGCCCAGCCGAGCTATCTCGAAGGTTTCGAGGAGCCGGAGACGGTCACCATCGCCCCGCCGCCCGGCAGCATCGGACCGGGGCCGTCGGACGACCAGATGTATGCCGTCTTTCAGGCCGACAAGCCCGCACCCTACGGCATCGCGCCGGACCCCGCCTATGACTCCCAGATGTTCCTCCCGCCGTGGACAGGGAAGATTCTGCCGCCGGCCATGCCCGACCGCCACGGGCACTTCGATCATCTCGATCCCGGCACGGCGCAGTTCGAGGCCGCGCATCTGTTCGGCACGGTGCACTTCGTCGTCGATATCTGGCGAAACTATTTCGGACGCCCGCTGCACTGGCACTTCGACAAGGACTATGACCGGCTCGAACTGTCGATTCTGCCGGACCTCGACAACGCCTATGCCGGCTATGGTTTCATCGAGGTCGGCGGTCACCGCTCCAACGGCAGCTATCACCCGTTCAGCCTCAATTTCGATGTCGTCGCCCACGAGGTGGGGCATCTGATCATCTATGGCGAGCTCGGCATACCGGGCCGCCGCGCGACCAGCGGCGAGTATTACGGCTTTCACGAATCGGCGGCCGATCTGGTGGCGCTGGTGTCGTCGCTGCACTTCAATTCGGTGGTCGACGAACTGCTGCTCACGACGCGCGGCAATCTCTACATGTTCAATCTGTTCAACCGCATGGCGGAACTCTCCGACAACGACGAGATCCGGATCGCGGCCAACGACCGCCGGCTGCGGGAGTTCGCGCGCGGCTGGGTCAAGGAACACGATCTGTCGGAACCGCTCACCGGCGCGTTCTTCGACATCTTCGTCGACCTGTTCCATGACCATCTGGTCGAAGCGAGAGTGATTTCGCCCGAGGTGGAGGCTCTGTCCGACAGGCTTCTGGCGACGCCGCAATATGCGCCGGTGATGCAGAGGCTGTTCGACCGCGCCTTCGCCGATCACCCCGACGACTTCAAGCTGGCGCTGCTCGATACCCGGGACCTGTTCGGCACCTATCTGGCCGAGACCTGGATGCGGCTCGACGCCGATCACCTCAACTACATCGACGTGGCGGATACCTTCGAGGCGGTGGACCGCGATTTCAGCGGCGGCCGCTTTCGCCGTCACATCAGGGGCAATTTCGATATGCGCGACATCGGATACGTGCAGGTCGGCCCGCAGCTCA
>CAYWVA010000110.1:0-7726 GCA_964461545.1 uncultured Rhizobiaceae bacterium
AAAGTGAGGTTGAGCGTCCCATACAGATTGGAACTCATGAAGAACAGCCAGGCAAGATAGATGGCATGATCGGCGGTGCCGGGAGGCGGCGCGAGCTTGCCTTTGGGATGGGCGTCGCAGAGGAAGGTTACGATCGCCGCCGACTCCATCACGCTGCGCCCGTCGTCGAGCCGCAGCACCGGAATGAGGCCGGACGGGCTGAGTTCGCGAAACGCCGGGTCACGCACCTTTTCCGGCGTCGTCCAGATGTTCTGATAGGGCACATCGAGTTCTTCCAGCACCAGATGCGGCGCCAGCGAGCCCCAGCGTCGAATATTGTAAAGTGAGTACATGGGCAGCCTCCCGGCCGATGTCGGCTGACGGCAAGGTTACGATGCCCGCTTACCCTCGGGCAATCGACCGCATGGCCGCAGCTGGGCTCACTTGAGGTGGAAAAGCCGGCTCCCTCGCTAAGCACGCCCGGCCAGGCGCGGGGCGCCGACATAATCGGCGGCACGTCCGAAGTTGGCTTTCGCTTGCTTCAGTTCGTGCCGGGCGACCACGCGCTTGTGAACCTCGTCGGGTCCGTCGATGAATCGCAAAGCCCGGCCCCAGGTCCACAGAAATGCCAGCGGCGTGTCGTCGGTCAGGCCCATGGCTCCGAACACCTGGATGGCGCGATCGGCCACCCGGGTCTGGAGGTTGGCGGCCACCACCTTGATGGCCGACACGTCGGCATACGCCGCCTTGTTGCTGCGCATGTCCATCAGCCAAGCGGCGCGGAGCACCACCAGCCTTGCCTGATCGATCTCCATGCGCGACTCGGCGATCCAGTCCTGAATATTGGAAAAGTCGGAGAGGCGTCGGCCGAACATCTGGCGCTCCAGCACGCGCTCGCACATCAGTTCGAGCGCCAGCTCGCATTGACCGATGGTGCGCATGCAGTGATGCACCCGTCCCGGACCGAGGCGCGCCTGGGCGAGGGCAAAGCCGTCTCCCTCGCTGCCCAGCAGGTGATCGGCACTGACGCGGACATTGCGCAACACAACTTCGCAGTGCCCCTCCGGACTGTAATGACCCATGATCGGCAGATTGCGCACGATCTCGACGCCGGGCGTGGCGAACGGCACAATCACCATGGAGTGGCGCTTGTGGCGCTCGGCCTTCTCGCCCGGATCGCTCAAGCCCATGACGATGACAAATCGCGCATTGGGATGCAGTGCGCCTGTGGTGAACCACTTGCGGCCATTGATGACGTAATCGCCGCCGTCGCGCCGGATCGTCGTCTGCAGATTGGTCGGATCGGACGAGGCGACGTCGGGTTCGGTGATGCCGATGCATGAACGGATCTCGCCATTGAGCAGTGGCAGCAGCCATTCGCGACGCTGCTCAGGAGTGGCGCTTAAGTGCAGAAGCTCCATGTTGCCGGTGTCGGGGGCGGAGCAGTTGAACACTTCCGAGGCCCACGGTATGCGGCCCATGATTTCGGCCAGCGGCGCGTATTCGCAGTTGCTGAGCCGGGTGCCCGGTTCATCGTCACGCAGCGAGGGCAGGAACAGGTTCCACAAGCCCTGCGCCTTGGCCTCAACTTTGAGCGGCTCCACGATCTCAATCGGGAAACGGCCCTCAGCCGCACCGACCATCCAGTCGCGGTTAGCCGGCAGGATGCGGTCGTGCAGGAATGCTTGAACTTGTACACGCAGGGCCTCGACCTTGTCGGAATGAGAAAAATCCATGTCCCGGTTCCTTGTCAGACAGCCGCGGAATGGCGACCGGCGCCCGGCTCGAGATAGGCGTCGAAGGCCGCCGCCACGATGCGGGTCAAGGCGCGCCTTGCAGGTGGAATTTGGACGCGGCTTCCGGTGAAGCAGATCAGGCCGTCTCGCGACAGGTGCTCGAGCGCCGGGCTGCAGTCGTCCAGCGAGTTACGCCCGACCCCATGGCGGGCGCACGCTCTATCCAGGTTGCATTCGAAAAAGCACATGAGCTCCTCGATGATATCGCCGCGCAACCGGTCGTCGCCGGACAGGAGTCGGCCCCTGCTGGTGGCGAATCTACCGGCTTTCACGACCCGCCCCCAGCCGCCGATATCGGCGGCGTTCTGCACGAAGCCCTGCGGCAGCCGACCGATGGCCGAAGCGCCGATGCCGATCAGGACATCGGCCGGATCGCTGGTGTAACCTTGGAAGTTCCGCCGCAAGTTGCGGCGCGCCGCAGCAATCGCCAGGTTGTCGTGGGGCAGTGCGAAATGATCGAGGCCGACGGGCTCGTAGCCGGCGCCTAGAAGGAGTCTGCCGGTTAGTTCGGCGTGCTCCAGGCGTTCAGCCACACCGGGAAGGGTGGCAGTATCGATGCGCCGCTGGTGCGCCTTGAGCCAGGGCACATGGGCATAGCCGAACACCGCCATCCGGTCCGGCCACAGTCCTGCCGCGCGAGCGACGTTGAGGGAAATTTCGCGCTCGCGCTGGTGCGGCAATCCGTACATCAGATCGAAGCCGATACGTTGAAGGCCGGTCTCGCGCAACTGCGATACTGCCTCGACGATATCCTCGTAAGGCTGCCATCGGCCGATGGCGAGCTGTACTTCCGGGTTGAAATCCTGCATGCCGAGGCTGACGCGATTGACCCCGGCGTTCTTCAGGGTCCTGGCGAGCTGCGGCGTGATCGTTCGTGGGTCGAGTTCGATGGCATGTTCGATGTCGGGTGAGCATTTGAAGCCTTCATGAATCTGATCCACCAGGGCGAGGAAATCGCTTTCGGCCAGGATGCTCGGCGTACCGCCGCCCCAGTGCACATGGACGAGCTCATGCTTGGGTCCGAGATGTCGCAGGACAAGGTCGAGTTCGCGCCGAAGCAGCGTCGCATAGGCGCTGATCGGCTCGTCACGGCGGGCGGCCTTGGTGTGGCAGCCGCAGTAAAAGCAGATGGCGCGGCAGAAGGGCACGTGCAGGTAAAGCGAGATAGTTGAATCGGATTCGACCTGTTCCAGCCACGCAGCGTAGGAGGCACCATCCACCTCAGCGGTGAAGTGCGGCGCGGTCGGATAGGAAGTGTAGCGCGGAACCTTGCGCGCTACATAGGCCAAGAGGCGATCCATCGTTGCAGCCTCGCAGCGGAGCGACATGGCGTCCTTGACGCCGATCAAAGTCAGCGCGGGATTCGTCCGCGAGTTTGTCCCGCGTCAAAGACGCATGGGGTCCTAGCGCTTATCCAGACAATCATTGGAGACTCGATGACCAACAGGTGAAGGACCGGTTACCTCGCAGGGTAACCGGCTCTGTTGGCCTTGTCCCCACTTGGAGGCCCGAGTTATGAGCGCCACCCCGGTTGACCGCCTGCGGGCGCGCAATGCCGCACTTCCGGCCCTGTTCAGCTACGGCTTCCGTCCGTTCTTCTTAGGCGGCGCGCTCACCGCGGCCCTGGCAGTGCCGCTATGGCTGGCCATGGTAGCCACCGGCGCTGAACCGCCCGGCCCGTTCAGCGCCTCAAGCTGGCACGTCCACGAGATGATCTTCGGCTATATCGCGGCCGTCGTCGCCGGCTTCGTCCTGACGGCGGTGCCGAACTGGACCGGGCGGCTGCCGGTCACCGGCTGGCCGCTGATCGGCCTGTTCGTTCTTTGGCTTGCCGGGCGCGCCGCCTCGGCGGCCATGCCTTGGCCGGCCGCAGCGGCCGTCATCGACATGGCCTTCCTCGTTACCCTGGCCGCTGTGGTGTGGCGGGAGATCGTCGCCGGCCGCCATCTCGGCAGTGTCCCGGTGGCGGCGCTGATCACCGTGTTCGCCTTCGCCAACCTGTTGTTCCATCTCCAGGACCCGTGGCCGGCCGTTGCCGGCTATGGCCAGCGTCTGGCGCTCGGCGCGGCGGCGCTGCTCATCAGTCTCATCGGCGGACGCATTACTCCGAGCTTCACCCGCAACTGGATGGCCAAGGCTGGACTTTCGCCGCTCCCCACCCCGTTCAACCGGTTCGATAAGCTCACCATCATGGCTACGGTCGCAGCTGTAGGGTTGTGGGTCGGGCTTCCCGAAGCGCTGGTGACCGGGTGGGCACTTGTCATGGCCGGAGCGCTCCATCTCGTGCGGGTCGCCCGCTGGCGCGGCATCAACGCGACGCGCGAGCCGATCGTCCTCATCATGCACCTCGGATATCTCTGGCTTGCCGTGTCGCTGCTGCTGATGGGGCTTGCCGCCCTCGATCCGGCCAGCATCAGCGGCGCCGCAGCACTTCATGCTTTGGGCGCCGGCGCCGTCGGCACCATGACGCTCGCCGTCATGACCCGGGCAAGCCTCGGCCATACCGGCCGGACGATCGCCACCAGCCCGGCAACGCTCGCCGTCTATATTCTCGTGACGCTCGGGGCGCTGTTGCGGGTAGCCGCGCCGATGGTGCCGGAGCTTTATCTTGCCATCCTGTTCACCGGCGGTGGGCTGTGGAGCGCAGCCTTCGCTCTGTTCGCGCTGGCTTATGCCCCGGTATTACTCAAGCCCGGCCTCGGCCGGATCTAGTCCATCCGAGGCTTCTGCAGCTTGCGCTCGATTTGAAACACCAGCCGAGCGAGGCGGTCGACGACGTTGCTGAGTGCCTGCTCGGCTGCTGTGGCGAGTTCCTGGTCCGCCGTCTCCAGCACGTCTGTCAGGTCCTCGCTCAGGCTTTCGAGCGGCTTTTGAGCCGCTGCGAGCAGGCGCACCGGATCGCTGGCGTGGCAGTCCGCGTCGCGGCAGGTGACGGGCGAATCCGGGATTCGGTCTTCGATCAGCGACTTGAGCAGCGATGCGCTTTCCCTGTCGCCAAGCCGCTCCAGCTTTCCGGCCAACTCGCGATAGCAACCGGCGATGGCCGCCTCTCGCTGACTCAAGTGAACATCGAGTTCTGTGATCGTGGCGATCTTCAGGCGCGCCCTGCGTTGAGCGCCATGTTGTCGATGATAGGCGGCGCGACGCCAGCGGCGCAGCAGCGCGGCATGCTCCAGTTCTTCGGCGGCAAGCTTGTCGGCCTCGCTTGCAACCTTCGCATCCTCGGTGTGGGCCGACACATAGATATAGAGCGAGAATGCGCGTTCCTCATTGCGCACTGCAATGGACAACGCCCGATAGGGCGTCAGCAGCGCACTTCCGGTAATCTCCTCCCACGAGGCGGCAATTTCCGGCGGAAGTTGCCATTCGAATTCCTCCGCAGGCGGCACCGCCTGCTTCAGCCCGTGGGCCCACTCAGCGACGCTCGCGACATGAGCAAGCTCTTCCTGTTGCATGGTGCGGAATGCTTCGGCAGTTTCGGACTCTCCGCGCCGCTCCATGAGTTCGGCCAGCTGTCCGTATCTGCGCACAGCCTCCTGTTCGATAGCATTGGCGATGCCTACCAGATCCCGCATGGTGAGGGCCCGGGCGTGGGGGTGGCGTATCAGCAGGGGCTCGCGCATCGGCACCTCAGTCGTTGACGTCGCATGATCGCGCAGAAAAACGACCGTGGATTTGTTCTGGGTCAAAGTCGCCCGCAGGCCAGCAGCTAGTTTGCCTCACACTTATCCACCTCGGATGGGCGGCGACACACATTGCCGCCGCCGAATAGCGGTGTAACAAACGGACAAGGTTGCGGTGACGGGCCAAGGCAAAGCAAAACTCGCTCTATCGGTGCTTGCGTTCCTGCTTTGCCTGACGGTCGCGTGGTCCTCCGCGGTGGCCCAGAGCAGGGGGCCTGGGTTTGAGACCTATCTCAGCCGCATCGCTGCAAGCGACGTCGTGCCCGACGCCGACCGGCTGGGGCCGGTGCAAGAGTCTCCGCGGGTCGCTCCCGCTTTTCGCGGCGGGACGCTTGTCGGCTACGTCTACCTCAACTCGGATTACGTCAATTCAGTCGGCTATTCGGGCCGACCGATCCATATGCTGGTTGGTCTCGATACCGACGGCACGATTGTCGGGCTGAAGCTCATCGATCACCACGAGCCGATCGTCCTCATCGGCATCCCGGAAAGCCGGGTGATCGATTATATGGCGCCGTTCATCGGCTACAATCCGGTGCGTGCGACCGCCGAGGGCAGCGGGCCGCCCGACACCGACATCGTCAGCGGCGCGACGGTGACAGTTTTGGTGATGGGGGAAAGCGTCGTTCGCTCGGCTGCCCGGGTGGCCCGGGCCCTGGGGCTGGCCGGATTGCCTGCCGTTGCCGAAGACGTGCGTCCGTCGCGAGTCATGGACCCCGCGGCCGGCGACGTCAGCGACTGGGAAACCCTGCTCGGGGAAGGCGCGCTTCGACGCCTGGTGCTGACGGTCGGCGATGTCAACGAGGCCTTCGAGGGCTCCGGCGACCCGGCGGCAGCGGCGCGGCCCGAGCGCGGCGAACCCGAAGACACCTACATCGAGCTCTATGCCGCCCTCGTTTCCCATCCGGCGATCGGCCGCAGTCTCCTTGGTGAGGCTGGCTTCGCCACTTTGGAGCGACGGCTCGAGCCCGGTCAGCACGCCATCCTCATCGCCGGAGACGGCGTCTACTCCTTCAAGGGATCGGGCTATGTGCGCGGCGGCATCTTCGACCGCATCGAGGTACACCAGGGCACCGAGACCATCCGCTTTCGCGACCGGCTGCACCGGCGGATCAATTCGGTCGCGGCCGCCGGCGCGCCGCGTTTGCGCGAGATCGGCACCTTCATCATTCCCGACGACGCCGAGTTCGACCCAGCCGAGCCGTGGATTCTGAGGCTTCTCGTTCACCGGGCCACCGGTGCGCTCGAGCGAACCTTTGTTTCCTTCGACCTCGGCTATCAGTTGCCTGATCGATACATCGTAGCGGCCGAGACGCCCGAGCCGGCCGCGCCGATCCAGGCGCCTCCGGGCGCGGCAGCACCCGAAGCCGATCCCGGCTTCACCTGGGACATGCTCTCCAATCTCGAGGACGCCCCGCTATGGGTGCGCATTTGGGAGAGCAAGATCGCCTCGATCGCGGTGTTGCTGGTGATGCTGGGTGTGCTGACCGTGATCTTCTTCTTCCAGGACATGCTGGTGAAGCACGAGAGGCTCTACGACCGGATTCGGCTGACCTATCTGGCGGTGACGCTGGTATGGCTCGGCTGGGTGGCGGGGGCGCAGCTCTCGGTGGTCAATGTCCTGGCATTCGCGGGCGCCCTCAGGACCGACTTTCAGTGGTCCTACTTCCTGATGGATCCGCTGATCTTCATCCTGTGGTTTTCGGTCGCCGCCTCGCTTCTGTTCTGGGGACGCGGGCCGTTCTGCGGCTGGCTGTGCCCGTTCGGGGCGCTTCAGGAGTTGAGCAATCGCGCGGCACGAGCCGTCAATGTGCCCCAGCTCAAGATCCCGTGGGCGGTCCACGAGCGCCTGTGGCCGATCAAGTACATCATCTTCATGGTGCTGTTCGGCGTCTCCCTCGGCTCGCTCGCCTTCGCCGAGGTGCTCGCCGAGGTGGAGCCGTTCAAGACGGCGATCATCTTGCACTTCATGCGTGAGTGGTGGTTTGTCGCATTCGCCCTGGCGCTGATCGCTGCCGGGCTGTTCGTGGAGCGCTTCTTCTGCCGTTACCTGTGCCCGCTGGGCGCTGCGCTCGCCATTCCAGGCCGCATGCGCATGTTCGACTGGCTGAAGCGCTATCGCGAGTGCGGCAATCCGTGCAAGCGCTGCTTCAATGAGTGCCCAGTGGAGGCGATCCATCCGGAAGGCCACATCAATCCCAACGAGTGCATCTCCTGTCTGCACTGCCAGGTGCTCTACCACCACGACCGCAAATGCCCGGTCAAGAT
>CAYWVA010000111.1:0-7719 GCA_964461545.1 uncultured Rhizobiaceae bacterium
TCCTCGCTGTCGAAATAGCCGCCCTTCCAGCCCCAATACGTCCAGGTGCCGGCCAGCCGGTCGAAGACCTGGCGCGCCGAGGTCTCGGGCAGCCAGCGGGCCTGCTCGGGCAGCGCCGCAAGGGCGGGTTCGTCAGCCACCGAGCGCCACAGCCACGACGGCACGGTCGGCTCCTCGACCCGCTTCAGGCGGGCGGGCACGCCGGCCTTGCGAAAGTATTTCTGGGCAAGCACGTCGGCAGCGACCTGGCTCCAGGCGGCCGGCACCTCGAGGCCGTCGAGCCGGAACACCACCGAGCCGTCGGGATTCCTGATTTCGCTGGTGGTGGTGCGAAAGGCGATCCCCTCGTAGGGGCTTTGTCCGGCTGTCGTGTAGCGGCGCTCGATGCGCATGGCTGGTCCTCACTTCTTGTGCTCAAAGGTTTGAACGGCGATTCGCCCAAGGTCCGGGCGCATGGGCAAATTCCTGTCTCCGATGCTTAATCTTGTGCACTCGGAAACACTACACCACAATATGTAGTTCCAATCGTCAACAGGTTCTTAACAGGTGGTTGGGGTTTTCAGGCGCTCGCAGGCACCGGGCCTCGGGCGATCTCCCTGCCCTGGCCCGGTCATAGCCTCGCTCAGGCGCCGCCGAGCAGCCAGGTGAGGGCGACAAGGGCGGCGCCGCCGGAGAACACACCGACAAACAAATTTCTGCCGGTGGCGACGAAGATGCCCGCGGCAAGCGTGGCGGCCAGCAGGCGGTGGCTCAGGGCCGATTCGGCAAGCGTGCCAACGGGAAGGAACATGATGCGCGAGATCAGCGCGGCAAGCGTGGCATAGGCGATGCAGCCGAGCCATGAGAACAGCGCCGAATTGGGATTGATGCCGCCCGACACCAGGACCCCAGCCCCGCGCCAGGCAAAGGTGGCCAATCCGCACACCGCTACCAGCAGCCACAGTTCAAGGCCGGGGCTCATGGTTTCGTCCTCCACATCCGGTTGACGGCAAACGCCACCGTGCCGCCGAGGATGCCGGCCACCAGCAATCCCCATTGCGGAGTGACGAGGTGCATCACGGGCCCCGCAACCACGCCGCACAGCAGGCTGAGGACGCCCAGCCGGTGGCGCACCTCGGCGCCCAGGATGAGGATGAAGTAGATCGGGTTCAGAAACACCAGGCCGAGCGTGACCAGATCGGTGAGACTGCTTGAGGCGAAATAGCCCGCCGCCGTCCCCACCAGGCAGGCGAGCCACAGCGCGATGGCAAAGCCCAGAAAGTACGGCAGCCGCTGCTCCACGGGCAGCGCCGGACAGCGCCGGATAGCAACCGCCCAGCCGGTCATGGCGACAAAATGGCCGGCCAGATAATAATGCCACGGCCGGTAGGACGGGTGGCGCAGCAACGGCAGCAGCGTCACTGCCATGGGCAGAAAGCGCGCGCTGGTCAGCATGACGGCAAGCACCAGTGCCGGGGCAGCGGTGCCGAGGGCGCGCAACTCGATGAGCGCGATCTGGCCCGGCAGTGCCCAGATGGTCATGGTGGAAAACAGCGTCAGGGCCAGCGAAAAGCCGGCATCGAAGGCAAGCGCCCCGAAGCCGACATAGCCCGCCGCCAGGACCGCCGCCGGCACCCCCAGCGCATCGCGCATACCGCCGTTCCAAGCTGCGCGCGGGCTTGCGAAGCCGGCCACCGGATCGCTGCTCACGCCTATTGTGCCCCGGTTAAATCGTGACCTTGGGATCGAGCCAGTCGCGCAGCGAGTCGCCGAACAGGTTGAAGGCGAACACCGCAAGGCTGATCGCCAGCCCCGGGAAAATGATCATCCACGGCGCCACGGTGTAGAATTCCCGCGAGGCGCCCGACAGCATGAGGCCCCAGGCCGGGGTCGGCTCGGTCACGCCAAGGCCGAGGAAGGACAGCGACGCCTCCAGCAGGATCGCCTGGGCGATGAAGGCGGTGAACATGATCAGGAATGGCGCCACCACATTCGGCGCGATGTGGCGGAAGATGATGCGATTGTGGCCGTAACCGGCGGCGCGCGCGGCGTCGACATAGGGCATCTCGCGGATGGCCAGCGCGGAGGAGCGCACCACGCGGCCCACCTTGGGGATCATGGGAATGGAAATGGCGATGATGAGGTTGAAGTCGAGGCCGCCCACCCGCCACTGGCCGAGCACCGCCACCACCGCAATGGCCAGCACGATGATCGGAAAAGACAGCAGGATGTCCATGAAGCGCTGGATGACCATGTCGACGCGGCCGCCGAAATAGCAACGGACTTATGGGCGATCCGCCGAAGTTCGAGCTACCGCACATTTGCAGCGCCGAGTCAAGAACGTGCAAGTTGCGCAGTTCCCCAGTTAGGAGTATCGTGCGAGAGCAGGGAGCGACAGATGCAGAGAAGATGGGCGCCTCTCCTTATATGTTTGCCGGCACTGTGGTTCATCGTCGTTTCAGCGTTAGAAGACTCAGCCTCGGCTGAGGAGCAGGGGGAACGAGAGCAGGGGCAACAAGAGCAGGGGCAACAAGAGCAGGGGCAACGAGAGCAGGGGCAACGAGAGCAGGGAGCCACAACCCAGCCAACAGCCCCCACCTCGGACACGTTACAGCCCAGAACGTGTTACAGGATAATTAGCACTACTCTTTGCCCTACCGGCTGCGCGGAGTACTCCATAGGGATTGGAAGCATAAGACTTGTAGGTTGCCGGCCGCCCGCTTACTGCGGGCAGTCAATGTGCTAGCCTCGCTAGCTTTTGCAGCCAACAACAAGGGTATAATCAGATGAGCAGTGAAGGCCTTGGCAGTTCCCGTCGGCAAAGAATTAACCTTGTGGGCAAGTTAATTCAGAATGCATGGCCCCCGCTTTGGAAAGCAGGTTCCCTCATCGGTGCCTTGACTATAGGACTGATGTTTGGTTCTGGTACTGACCTTCGCCCATCAGCATTGTGGCGCTCGGCGTTCCCGGCTGCGGGGCTCATATACGTACATAGCCCTCAGGTATATACCCGCGAACGGCTGATAAACGAACGGCTAGCGGAGGAGGTGTGGCTTGATGGGCAGCTTAAGGAGGCTGATAAGGACGAGAGCTTGATTGGTGTTGTTCGGAGAATAAATCAATCGACCTCGATAGGGAGGGGAAAGGAAAATACGCAAACTCCTCTTCCCGTCTCCGCCAAACTGACATCGGACCCGGAAACTAATAGTTTTAGGACTGATGATCTGGATGATGTATTGACGTTCGATCAGAAGGTGCGTCTCAAGAGCGCAAATCGCGACTTCATCTTGCAGAAGATCATCGAGAATCGACTCGATGATAGGCACGACCTTCAGGGAAATTCGCTCTACATACTGAAGTTCGATACCACCGTAGTTGCCAATGAGTTGTCTGGAAGAAAGGCCGTAATACGTGTCACCATGCAGCCTCCCATAGAGATAGTCAATGACATTGGAGCATCCTTGGGCGATGCCTCGTACTCATATCTATTCAACGCGGAATCCCTTCAGGTCATGCGAAGCGCCTTTAACAAATTGACAGGCAGCATGAATGAAAGGCTCAATCAGGCAGTAAGCGCGAGATTCGCGCAGCAGGAGGCGAGTTCCGAGGTGGAATTGGATAGAGAATTGTGGAACTCTGCCGTCATAGAAGCGGCATCAAGAGAATTTGGTATTGTTAAGGAACAGATAGCAATTCACGAGATAGCAATTCCCGAGCTTGGGGGATTCAATTCTCTTATACTAGTAATAACTAGTTTGAGCGATTATGTGGCTTTCCATGCCAGATACGAGGCCCCCAGTGTTCCGCCTACCTTCCGCGAAGTTGAGGGGCAAACCGATTTTCTTCTCCTTCAAGGGGATGAAGTTGTATGTTCGAGCGTCGAAAAGAACGGTTATTTTAAAAGATATGTCGACTACGCAGGTGATCAGAGTGTAGATTTATTTACTCGCGCAAATGCTATTGATTCAATCCCGGTAAACCATCTGTTCAAATTGGTGCTCGAGCTGATTGCGTCTGATGGCTATAAGATTGGCCAAACAGGAATTTATTTTTCGGATTGGGGGTACGTGACAAGGGAGTTGGAGAAGCAGGAGAACGGCCAATGTCAGGTTTCCCGAGGATCTCTTAATACTGGATTGGTGCAGTTTATTAAACGTGTTGCTGAGCACAATACGTATTCCTACTCTGTTCTCCCCAGGCAGAGCGCGGTTTCAATTGTGAATGAAACCATAAGTTCGACACTCGCCAATTTAGACTTAACTGCAGTAAAGGGGGAAGCTGACTACACTCAGCAGGATGTTGGCGCTTCCTTAGAATCTCGTGTAGTGACGTTTGGAAACGTTGACCCCGATGAGGCCACAGTCGTCGGTTGGGTGATAGACCCAATGGCCGGTTCGGTGGGCTCTGCAAGAGACAAGCTGGCTTCTGCAGGAGAATCGGTTCTCGCAATCGTGTCTGTTCCAGCTTGGTGGCCGTCCGTGACCCTGCAGGTAGAGAAGGGCTGGTTGAGCCCCAATGGTTCGTATGTTCCGGACGAGAACTGCGCCGCTGGGGGCTGCCAGCGGATGAAGGTATTTCTTCCGAATACTCAGCAGCTGATTGAAGGGTCGCTCATCGCACCAGATAAGCGGATACCGCAAGTGGAAGAAGTTGAGTTTGAACAGGTGGCGGAGGATGAGAAAGAAGTGCGTTTTTTAATAAGAGGCAAGAGGCTCTGGAGGAATACTACAGTAACCGTAGGCACCACGCAGCATACTTCCCTTGAAGTGCTTCCCAATATGGAGGGGATTATTACTCGTTTCGTGTTCGACAAGATCCCGTGTAATCAGACACTTCGAGTATGGACGAGCGAAGGGATGGACTCAATGGATTCACCCGAGTCTAAAGTGTCGATGCCAAGTTGTACGCAAACTAACGTCGTCAAAGCTTCGGATCATCTAACGAACCCTTGAGCGTACCCGCACGAGCATGGAGAGTACAGCGGTTGAGGGGCGGGGAGTTGGCACACCCCGTATGGCGTCTGGCAAAAATACCCTACCTGAGCTTCCTTCTGTCCCAGAGGGGTGCGGCCAACATCTTCTTTCCATTCGATAGGTAGCGCTGTGCTGGCCAATATGAGGCAGATCGAAAGTACATTGATCATCATACTCTCCATGCTAGTTTAACAGCACCGATAAGCAACCGGCGACTGGGGTCCTGATCGGTTGTTCCACCCACTCTTTAACGGACTTGAGAATACCACAACGACTTGTGAACCGCCACTAGGTTATGGCGTGGGCCATAGGCGATGAGAGTTAGCCGGCGCTTCTGATCAGCGCTGGGCGTATGAACGATTCCTAGGGTTGCGAACGCAGGATCGCAGGATCGACAGCCGGTGGCGCACCTCGGCGCCCAGGATGAGGATGAAGTAGATCGGGTTCAGAAACACCAGGCCGAGCGTGACCAGATCGGTGAGACTGCTTGAGGCGAAATAGCCCGCCGCCGTCCCCACCAGGCAGGCGAGCCACAGCGCGATGGCAAAGCCCAGAAAGTACGGCAGCCGCTGCTCCACGGGCAGCGCCGGACAGCGCCGGATAGCAACCGCCCAGCCGGTCATGGCGACAAAATGGCCGGCCAGATAATAATGCCACGGCCGGTAGGACGGGTGGCGCAGCAACGGCAGCAGCGTCACTGCCATGGGCAGAAAGCGCGCGCTGGTCAGCATGACGGCAAGCACCAGTGCCGGGGCAGCGGTGCCGAGGGCGCGCAACTCGATGAGCGCGATCTGGCCCGGCAGTGCCCAGATGGTCATGGTGGAAAACAGCGTCAGGGCCAGCGAAAAGCCGGCATCGAAGGCAAGCGCCCCGAAGCCGACATAGCCCGCCGCCAGGACCGCCGCCGGCACCCCCAGCGCATCGCGCATACCGCCGTTCCAAGCTGCGCGCGGGCTTGCGAAGCCGGCCACCGGATCGCTGCTCACGCCTATTGTGCCCCGGTTAAATCGTGACCTTGGGATCGAGCCAGTCGCGCAGCGAGTCGCCGAACAGGTTGAAGGCGAACACCGCAAGGCTGATCGCCAGCCCCGGGAAAATGATCATCCACGGCGCCACGGTGTAGAATTCCCGCGAGGCGCCCGACAGCATGAGGCCCCAGGCCGGGGTCGGCTCGGTCACGCCAAGGCCGAGGAAGGACAGCGACGCCTCCAGCAGGATCGCCTGGGCGATGAAGGCGGTGAACATGATCAGGAATGGCGCCACCACATTCGGCGCGATGTGGCGGAAGATGATGCGATTGTGGCCGTAACCGGCGGCGCGCGCGGCGTCGACATAGGGCATCTCGCGGATGGCCAGCGCGGAGGAGCGCACTACCCGCGCCACTTTCGGCACCATGGGAATGGCGATGGCAATGATCAGGTTGAGGTCGAGACCGAGCACCGGCCAGCGGCCGAGCACCGCGACGACCGTTAGTGCCAGGACGATGATCGGGAAGGACAGCAGAATGTCCATGAAGCGCTGGACCAGCATATCGATGCGGCCACCGAAATAGGCCGACACCACGCCGATCACGGCACCGATGCTGGAGCCCATGAACGAGGCGAAGAAGCCGACTGCCAGCGCCGTCCGCGCACCATAGATGATGCGCGAGAAGACGTCACGCCCGAAGGCGTCGGTGCCCATCCAATGGTCCCAGGAGGGCGGCGCCAGCATGGCAGCGTAGTTCAAGGTTAGCGGATCGTAGGGCGCGACGAACTCGGCGAATACGCCGGCGATGAACATGACGATGATCAGCACCAGCCCCGCCGCGCCCAAGGGTTGGGTGATGGCGAACTGTATGACCGGATGGTGTCGTCTGGGCACCTTGTAGGTGATTTCCGGGGTGGTAACGGCCATCTCAGCGGTACCTGATGCGCGGGTCGAGCGCCGCATAAAGCAGGTCGACCACGAAGTTGACGAAGATGAAGAAGGCCGCCACCAGCATGACCAGCGCCTGGACCATGGTGTAATCCTTGCGCGTCACCGTCTCCACGAACAGCTTGCCGATGCCGTTGAGGTTGAACACCTGCTCGGTGACGATGAGGCCGCCGATCAGGAAGGCGAATTCAAGGCCGATCACCGTGACCACCGGCAGCATGGCATTGCGCATGGCGTGGCGGGCGATGACCAGCCGCTCGAACACGCCCTTGGCGCGGGCGGTTCGTATATAGTCCTCCTGCAATACCTCCAGGATGGTGGACCGTGTCATGCGCGTCGCCACCGCCGAATAGCGGTAGCCCACGGCAAGCGCCGGCCAGATCAGCTGCGACAAGTTGCGCCATGGGTCCACGTAGATCGGCGTGAAGGTGAGCGGCGGGATCCAGCCGAAGTTCAACAACAGGAACATGATGATCAGCATGCCGAGCCAGAAGGACGGCACGGCGAGCCCGGCGATGGCGAACACCTGGATGATGCGGTCGATCCAGCTGTCCTTGTACAGAGCCGCCAGGGTGCCCAGCGGAATGGCGATAACGGTGGCCAGCAGCGTCGCCATGATCGCCACCTGCATCGACAACTCCAGCCGGGTGGATATCTCAGTGACTACCGGTCGGCCCGTCCACATGGAGATACCGAAGTCACCGACAAGAATGCCGGTCATCCAGTCGACGAACTGCCGCCACATGGGCTGATCCAGTCCGAGCCGGGCGCGCTCGGCATCGATGGCGGCCTGGCTCACCTGGCTGCCGTCGGCGAGCAGGCGCAACTCCACCACGTCGCCGGGCATCAG
>CAYWVA010000112.1:0-7707 GCA_964461545.1 uncultured Rhizobiaceae bacterium
GCGGCCAGGAGTCGATGAGCCAGGCCCCGCACTGCGCCCACCTGCGCAACGGCGTGAAGATGGGCGACTACAAGATGATCGACACCATGATCAAGGACGGGCTGTGGGATGCCTTCAATGGCTATCACATGGGCAATACGGCGGAAAACGTCGCCAAGCAGTGGCAGATCACTCGCGATCAGCAGGACAAGTTCGCCGTTGCCTCGCAGAACAAGGCCGAGACGGCCCAGAAGGCCGGCCGCTTTGCCGACGAGATTTCGCCGGTGACCATCAAGACCCGCAAGGGCGACGTGGTAGTGGAGAACGACGAGTATATCCGTCACGGCGCCACCTTGGAGAGCATGGCCAAGCTCAACCCGGCGTTCGACAAGGACGGATCGGTCACCGCCGCCAACGCGTCGGGCATCAATGACGGGGCTGCCGCGCTCATCTTGATGAGCGAAGCGGAAGCCCAGCGCCGCGGCCTCACGCCGCTGGCCCGGATCGCCTCGTGGGCCCATGCCGGGGTCGATCCTGCGATCATGGGTACCGGTCCCATTCCGGCCTCGCGCGCCGCCCTGAAGCGCGCCGGCTGGAAGGTCGACGACCTCGATCTCATCGAGGCCAACGAGGCGTTCGCCGCCCAGGCCTGCGCGGTCAACAAGGACATGGGCTGGAACCCCGAGATCGTCAATGTCAACGGCGGCGCCATCGCCATCGGCCATCCCATCGGCGCTTCGGGCGGCAGGGTGCTGGTGACCCTGCTGCACGAAATGCAAAAGCGCGACGCCAAGAAGGGGCTGGCGACGCTGTGCATCGGCGGCGGCATGGGCATCGCCATGTGCGTTGCGCGCGATTGAGGTGTTTGAGCGCCTGCGCGGGGCCGGAGGGCCCCACGCACTTGCCGACAAGCGCCGGCGGATCCGTTGGCGGCTCACGGGCCCTCACGTCAAGCGCGTCCAGCAAGTTGAACCGGCTGCAAGGGCTTGACCCCAAGCTTGGGTTGACCTCAGGCTGAGCTTGCCCAACGATGAGGGCAATCGCTTGGCTTGAACGATATTGGGGAGGAAACGACATGGCTCGCATTGCTCTGGTGACCGGCGGCACGCGCGGGATTGGGGCCGCCATTTCCGGCGCCCTCAAGGAAGACGGCTTCAAGGTGATCGCCAACTATGCCGCCAATGACGAGGCGGCGCACGCCTTCAAGGCCGAGACCGGCATAGAGGTGAAGAAATGGGACGTGGCCAGCTTTGAGGCCTGTGGCGAAGCGGTGAAGCACATCGAGAATGACTTCGGCCCGGTCGACGTCCTGGTCAACAACGCCGGGATCACCCGCGACGCCATGTTTCACAAGATGACGCTCGAGCAGTGGTCGGCGGTCATCAACACCAACCTCAATTCGCTGTTCAACATGTGCCGGCCGGTGATCGAGGGCATGCGGGCGCGCAGCTTCGGGCGCATCATCAATATCTCCTCGATCAATGCCCAAAAGGGGCAGATGGGCCAATCGAACTACGCTGCCGCCAAGGCCGGCGAAATCGGCTTCACCAAGTCGCTCGCCCAGGAGAACGCCAACAAGGGCATTACGGTCAACGCCATCTGCCCCGGCTATATCGGCACCGAGATGGTGCGTTCGGTGCCCCAGGAGGTTCTGGAAAAGCGCATTCTGCCGCAGATCCCGGTGGGGCGGCTGGGCGAGCCGAAGGAAGTGGCCCGCTGCGTCGCCTTTCTCGCCTCGGAGGACGCCGGCTACATCACCGGCTCGACGCTGAGCGTCAACGGCGGCCAGTACATGGCCTGAGGCATTCCCTCGGGCGGGCCAGCGACGCGGCCAAGCGCCGTCCCTAGCCGGCGCGGGCGAGCAGTGATATGTGGGCTCACCGCCCCGGAATTGATGAGCCAGCCAAGGGCTGGATGCCCTGTGGGCACGAAACGGACCATGAAACAAGCCAACTTCGCGGTGGCAACCCGCCGCGCGAAAGCCGACGACGTCAGGCCGATCGAGGCGCTGGAGACGCGCGCCTTTGCCAGCGACCGACTGTCGGCGCGCAGCCTGCGCGACTATCTGAAATCGCCGAGCGCCACCGTGTTCGTGGCCGAAGATGAGGCCGGCCGATTGTGCGGATATGCCATCGTCCGCTTCCGGCGCGCCACCGCTGTCGCCCGGCTGTACTCTATCGCCGTCGCAGAAGGAGCGCGCGGCCACGGCATCGGCGAGCAGTTGCTGGCCGCCGCCGAAGACGAGGCGCGCCGCCGCGGCGACCTGTTCATGCGGCTCGAGGTCAGGGCCGACAATGCCGCAGCGATCGCTCTTTATGACCGCCTCGGCTACAAGGCGTTCGGACGCCACCTCGATTACTACGAGGACCACGCCGAAGCGATCCGGCTGGAGAAGAGGATCATCGGCCGCGCCCCGGCCGACGCCCGGGTGGTGCCCTATTATGCCCAGACAACCGACTTCACCTGCGGGCCGGCCGCCATGATGATCGCCATGGCGGCCGCCGGCTTGCCGGTTCCGTTCAGCCGCCGCCTCGAGTTCGAGCTGTGGCGCGAGGCCAACGGCATCTATCTGTCGACCGCACCCGGCGGCTGCGATCCCTTCGGCATTGCCGTGGCGCTAGCGCGCCGCGGCCTCAAGGTCGGCGTGCATATAAGCCGGCCGGGGCCCTATTTCATGGCCGGTCAGCGCAAGGCCAAATCGCGCGAGATCATGGAGGCGGTTCAGGAGGTGTTCCACCAGGAGGCGGCAGAACTGAACATCCCCGTCCACTATGCGCCGCTGTCGCGCGACGGCCTGCTCGCCGCGCTTGACCGCGGCGCCGTTGCCATCACCCTGATCTCCACCTATCGCATGTACCGCACCCGGGTGCCGCACTGGATCGTGGCCTATGGCCACGATGCCGATTACATCTTCGCCCACGATCCATTCTATGACGTCGAGCAGTTCGAGGCTCCCATGGACAAGGCTGCGCTGGCCATCCCCCTGGAAGAGTTCGACGTCATCACCGCGTTCGGCACCGACCGGTTGCGCGCGGCCATTCTGGTGGAGCCCAGGATTCAATAATGACGTGGCTCATTCTGGTAGATCAGGAGCGCGACTTCTCCAACGCGGACACGCCCCACAAGGTCATGACCACCCGGGACTATCTGTCCCGGCCGCAGCTGTTCCGCGACAAACCGAAGATCATCAATCTGGCGCGCTCCTACGGTTATCAGGGGGCGGGGTACTATTGCTCGCTGCTGGCGGAAGCCCGCGGCCATCGCATCATGCCGCCGGTGGAAACCATGGCGGAGCTGTCGCGCAAGTCGCTGTACGAGCAGGCCCTGCCCGAAATCGAGGCCATGCTGGCCAAATGCATCCATAAGAACTCCAACGGCGCCAGCGGTGCGCTCAAGCTGTTCGTGTGCTTCGGCCAGGTTCAGGACCAGGCCCTGGTGCCGTTCGCCAGGCTGGTGTTCGACTGGTTCCGGGTGCCGGTGTTGCGGGTCTCGGCCAGCTTGCAGAATGGCCGCTGCCACGTGGAGCGCATTGCGCCGGCCAGCGTCAATACGCTGGGCAACGAGGAGCGGGCGTTCTTCGCCCACGCGCTCGACCTCCACACCCGGCGTACCTGGCGCGACGCCAAGGCCCGCAACCAAGCCAAGTATTCGCTCGCCGTGCTGATCGATCCAAGCGAGCCGCATCCGCCGTCCACCCAAACCAGCTTGCGCCACCTCGCCAAGGTGGCACAGAAGTTCTCCATCGAAGTCGAGCCGATCCATAAGGGCGACCTCGACAAACTCGCCGAATACGACGCTCTGTTCATTCGCGCCACCACCTCCATCGACAACTTCACCTATCGCTTTGCCCGCCGCGCCGAGCAGGAAGGCATGCCGGTGATCGACGATCCGCGCTCGATGATCCGCTGCACCAACAAGGTCTATCTGGCCGAACGGTTGAACGCTGCCGGCGTGCCGACGCCGCTGACCGTGGTGGTCCAGGGCCTGAAGCAGGCGGTTTCGCTGGGCCAGGAACTCGGATGGCCGGTGGTGCTCAAGATCCCCGACGGCTCGTTCAGCCGCGGCGTATTCAAGTGCGACGACCTGGAGTGCCTGAAGACGAGGCTCAAGGAGCTTCTCGACCACTCAGACCTGGTCATCGCCCAGGAGTTCGTGCCGACCGCCTTCGACTGGCGCATCGGCGTGCTGGCCGGCGAGCCGCTGTTCGCCTGCCAGTATCACATGGTCAAGAAGCACTGGCAGATCATGAAGTACGAAAGCGGCAAGGCGGTGGGGGAAGGCAGGTTCAAGACCATCGCCCTCGACCAGGTGCCGCACGGGGTGGTGGAGACCGCCGTCAAGGCCGCCCGGCTGATGGGGCAGGGGCTCTATGGCGTCGACCTCAAACAGACCGACCACGGGCTCTACGTCATCGAGGTCAACGACAACCCCGACCTCAACCACGGCGTCGAGGATGCCGAGGAAAGGGACACGCTGTGGGAAAAGCTCGTCACGTGGTTCTGGGACCGGCTGGAGGCGTAGCCCGCCAAATCCGCTGCGACACCCATGCTGATCGCTATGCGCGGGTAGGGCGGGTTCTAGCCTTTGGCCCGCTGAGGCGGACGCTTGGCTGAGGCTTTGCCTGCGCCGGTCTTGGGCGCTGCTGTCTTGCCGTTGTCGCCGGCGCTGCCGATCTGCACGCGCGCCGGCGGCGCGCCGCCCTGCTTGTCCTCGCCGAAATAGATCGTGCGGTGCGGGAACGGAATCTCGATTCCAAGCTCGTCGAAACGCCGCTTCATGCGGCGGTTGAACTCGCGGCCCACGAACCACTGCTTGATCGGATAGGTCTTGATCCGTGCCTTGATGACCACGGCATTGTCGCCGAAGGAATCGACGCCCATGACCTCGATCGGCTCCAGAATATGGGTGCCGTAGGCGGGGTCGGACTGCAACTCGGCACCGATCTGTTTGACTGCCGCGATCACCGCGTCGACGTCTTCCCGGTAGGCGACGCCGATGTTCATGACATAGAACGAGAAATCCTTGGTCAGGTTGATCACGCTGGTGACCTCGCTCCACGGCACGGTGTGGACCGAGCCGGACAGGTCGCGCAAGCGCACGGCGCGGATCGACATGGCTTCGACAAGGCCGGTGTGGCTGCCGACATTGACCACCTCACCGACCGACATCGTGTCCTCGATGAGGATGAACAGCCCGGTGATGATATCGCGCACCAGCGCCTGGCTGCCGAAACCGATTGCCAGGCCGATGATGCCGGCACCGGCCAGAAGCGGACCGATATTGACGCCAAGCTCGGCCATCACCGTCAGGCCGACGACGGCGATAAGGAACACCAGAAAGGCGTTCCTGAGCAGCGGCAACAGCGTCCGGATGCGGGCCGAGCGCTCCACCGAATCGCCGTTGACATCATGGGAGGAGAGATAGCGCGCAATGGCCGAACTGGTGAATTCCCACACCACCACGGCAATCGCCACCACGACGGCGATCGAGATCAGCGAGCCCAGGATCTCGCGACCGGTGCCGGTGGTGAACCAGCCGACCGTGTCGAGGCCCCACGTCGCCAGGATCACGATCACGGCCACGGTCCAGATGATGATCGACAGCGTCCATCGGATCAGCGAAACGTAGCGGTTGGCGCGCTGCTCGAAGCCGGGAAATCGCGCCGCCAGTTCGGGCGCCACGCGGAACCCCCGCTGCACCAGCTGATCGACCAGGTGCTCGGCCAGCCGCGCCACGATGAGGACGAAGATGGCGAACGCCACACCCGTGGCGATCGAGCGGCCGCCGTCGGCGGGACTGATGAACCACATGACGAACACGATCGCGATGGCCGCGATGGCGAGCACGTGCCAGATGTCGGCGATCCGATAGAGCACGCTGGCGAGCAGCGCCCGTTGCCCGTCCCGAGCCCCTTGGCGCGACAGCCGGTTGGTGACCTCGCGACGGTTCTGCAGGACCAGCACCGTCAGCATCAGCCCGAGCATCAGGCCGATCAGCCGCACTGCCATCTCGTGGGCGGCGATCGGTGCACCGATCAGCCTGGCGGAATCGGCCAGAAGCAGGCCGTAGACGGCAACCACCGTCAGCCTTCGCATCCACAGATGCAGATAGTGGGCGGTCTCGTCCCGCAGCCACAGCAGGCGCAGGCCCGGCGCTGTCGGGGCGAGCAAAAAGTTGCTTACCGCCATGATCGCCAAACTCAGGGCCGTGGCGTTGATCAGCGCCAGCCCGAGCACCAGCGTCGCCCGCGGCGGGTTGATGAGCGACATGACCGCCACGGCGGCCACCAGGAAGGCACCGGCCGCAAGCAGGTCGAGAACGAGCCTCGCCATCAGCAGCCCGAAGCGGGCCAGCGGCGGCTGCGGCCGGCGCTCCTCGATGGCGCCGCGCACCCGGCGCAACACCGTGGCCATCACGGTAAAGGCCACGGTGCCGGTCAGCAAGGCGGCCACCACGGCGGCGACCTGGGTAAAGAAATGGCGGCGCTGGGGCGGATCTCCGAGCTGCGCCACGGTCTGTCGGGCGAACTCCGGCAGGCTGGCAAAGCCGTGCGCCGCCCCGCTCAGGCTTCGGCCGAGCTCATCGATCTGGGTCGATAGGGAGGCCAGCGCGCGCCCTGCAAGCCCGACGCTGGCCGGCGCCTCGACGCCGGCCTGGGCGGCCTGAAGGGCGCGCAACTCCTCAACCAGCCGCTGTCTTGCCGGCTCGCTTTCGAGGGTGCGGATGACCCGGTCAAGCGCCGCCGGATCGACGACCGGCTCATCGGCGGTGGTTGGCGGCTGAGCTCCCGGCTGGACTTGCGACCAGCCCGGCAGCGTCATTGAGACCAGGGCTACGACGGCCACAAGGATCACCGCGAGGTGCCGGAGTTGCAAGGGTGCGGGGCGCTTGAGCTGCATCATGCAATCGGTCTGAGGCGCTCGACGTGGAAACAAATGGGGGGCAGGGTGAAACCGGAGCATAACCGCGCCGCCGCCTGGGCGCAAACCTTGGCCAAATCTGGCATCCTCACAGCGAGCCGGCTCACGCTACGGAGGCGGCGCGCTCCAGCGAGGCTGCGGTCTCCTCGCCCGCCACCCAGGTGTGATGGCGTGCGGCGGCCTCCGCTGCGGCCGGCTCTCCGGCGAGGACGAGATCGAGGATCTTTTCGTGCTCGCCCCAGATGCGCTCGCGCACCTCCGGGTTGGCCAGCACCGCCCCCATGGAGCGCATGAAGTGCGGCCAGGCCTCGGCCACCGTGTCGATGATGGCCCGGTTGCCGGACCAGCGATAGACCATGGAGTGGAACTCGACGTCTGCCGTCACCAGCTCGGCAACGGTGCCGTGGACGACAAGTGCGGTGCCCCTGGCGAGCAGCGCCCGGCCCTGTTCGCGCTCGCGGACTGACAGGCCGCCGGCCCGTACCCGCGTCGCAGCCAGCGAGGCCGCAAGCCCGTCGAGAACGGCGCGCAGCTGGTAGAGTTCGCGCAGGCGCCGGGCATCGAGCGGTGCCACCACCAGCCCGCGCCGGCCTCTGTCGACCAACAGACCGCGGCGACGCAGCACCTGGAGGGCATGACTTACCGGCTGGCGGGAAACCCCGAGCCTGGTGGCGATGTCGTCCTGGGTGATGCGCTGGCCCGGCTTCAAGGTTCCGTCGGCAATCGCTGTGACCAGGCGATCGTGGACGAGATCGACCAGGGCAAGCTGGACGGGCAGGGGCTCGATCATGGCGCTGTCACGCACTTT
>CAYWVA010000113.1:0-7703 GCA_964461545.1 uncultured Rhizobiaceae bacterium
TGAGCTTCTGCTTGGCCTTGAGCTGGACCCCGAAGTCGGAGAGCTTGCCCTTGCGACGTTGGCCGTGCTGGCCGGGGCCATATTCTCTGCGGTTGACCGGGCTCTTCGGTCGACCCCAAATGTTCTGGCCCATGCGCCGGTCGAGTTTGTACTTGGCGGTTGCGCGTTTCGTCATGTCGCTCTCCAGACAGGGGTGGAAACCAAAAGCTTGCCCTCCTCGCCGCCGGGTCTTCGGCCGACAGAACGGAAAGGCCGCGCAATGGCCGTCCGTCCACAGGCAAGCGCAAACGCGCGAGGTGGCCTCAATGGACCTCCCCCGCGCGAGCGCCTTACTAGAGCGGACGGGAAAAGTTGTCAAATAACGACGGCGGTGCCGATTCGCGCTATCATGGTTCCGCAGGGCCAATGTCGAGGAGCGGGCAATGTCGATGCTGCAGGCGTTATGGGCGCGATTGACCGGGGCGGGCACGGGCGTACCGGAGGTCGCGGCGGAAGCGGTCGAGTACAAGGGCTACCGCATTCGCCCCACCCCCTATCAGTCCGGCAGCCAGTATCAGACGGCCGGCACCATCGAGAAGGATTTCCCCTCGGGCGTCAAGGAACACCGCTTCGTGCGGGCCGAAGCCCATCCGAGCAAGGACGAGGCGGTGGAGTTCTCGCTGTTGAAGGCACGCCAGATCATCGATCAGCAGGGTGATCGACTGTTCGAGAAGGACTGACCGGGACCCCCATCCCCACGACCACCGGGCGCGCGAATCCGTGCGCCGCGTAGATCGCGAGGTTTGCCGGCGCAAGTCCGCGTTCGGAGGTGAAGTACACCGTCCCGTCGGGTGCCGGATCATCGCCGTCCAGTTCGCCCAGCGACATCGGCTCGACCACGTTTGCAACCCGTCTGGCAATGGCCGGCGCCGGATCGATAAAAGTGACCGGCCAGGGCGAGGCGGCCTCAAGCTCGGGCAGAAGCAGCGGATAGTGGGTGCAGCCGAGCACCACCGTGTCGGTACGCTGGCCGTTGCGGCTGCGGAAAACGGGCCGGATCTCGTCGTGGACGGCGCTAAGGTCGGGAGCAACCCCCTTCAGCTTCGCCTCCGCCAGGCCGGCAAGCCGCGGCGCGCCATGCAGCAGGACGCGGCAATGGAAGGCAAAGGTGTGGATGAGGGCCTGGGTGTACTCACGGTTGACGGTGCCCGGGGTGGCGAGAACTCCAATGATGCGGCTGGTGGTCCGTTCGGCGGCGGGCTTGATGGCCGGCACGGTGCCAACGAAGGGAACGGTGAAGGACCCCCTCAACCAGTTGAGCGCCAGAGTGCTTGCGGTATTGCAGGCCACCACCACAACATCCGGTCGGCCGGCGGCAATGAGCCTCGCCATCACCGCCACAATGCGCTCCACCAGCACCGCCTCGTCCCAGTCGCCGTAGGGGAAGGCCGCGATATCGGCGGCATAAAGGTAGTGCGCCTCCGGTAGCAGGGCCCTGACGGCACGGGCGACCGTCAGGCCCCCCAGGCCGGAGTCGAACAGCAGAATCCGTGGCGGCCGGTTCATTGGCTTTGCCTAGCGATTGCGTTCATGCGCCCGGGCGAGCGAGGCGATGACGCCGCGCAAGCTGCGCACCTCCTGCTCGGTGAGACCGGCGCGGGTAAAGATGTTGTGCAGATTGCGCACCATGGTCGGGCGCATGTCCGCCGACTTGAAGAAGCCGGCGGCCTCAAGCTCGCCCTCGAGATGGCCGAACAGGCCCATCAGCTCGGCCCGGGTGGCCGGTCGGGTACCCGCCATGCGCAAGCCCGCACTTTCGATCGCCGGCGCCTGCTCGGTCCCCATGCCGAGGCTGCGGGCCGACTGCTTGTACCACTCATAGCCCACCAGCAGCACTGCCTGGGCAATGTTGAGCGAGGCAAAGGCGGGGTTCACCGGCGCGGTGATGATCACGTCAGCCAACGCCACCTCGTTGTTTTCGAGGCCCCAACGCTCGCGTCCAAACATCAAGCCTAGTTTTTGCCCGGCGGCGACCCGCTCATGCATGTCGCGGGCCGCCGCTTCCGGCCCCACCACTTCCTTGATCATGTCGCGCGGCCGCGCCGTCGTGGCATAGACGCAATTGAGATCGCCGATGGCCGCCGGGCAGTCGGGATAGACGTGTGCCCCCTCGATCACCCAGCTCGCCCCCGCCGCGGCGCTGAGCGCCTTGTCGTTCGGCCAGCCGTCTCGAGGGCTGACGAGCCTGAGCTCGTGGAGAGCAAAATTGGCCATGGCCCGGGCCGCCGTGCCGATGTTTTCGCCGAGCTGGGGATTGACCAGGATCACGACAGGGGCGGGATTTGCGGGTTTGTGCAGCTGGGTCTCGGCCATGGCGCGCGGATAATAGGGAGCCTGGGGCTGAGACAACAGGGCCCCTGACGTCGCGCTTGCAAGCCCGCTATAATGGTGTTCGTGCAAAACTGCTCGAGGCGCTCCACCCGGCGCCTCCGGGCGCAAGTCCATATTCCAACGTCATCAAGGAGGCGAAAATGGCCCTTCAGCTAGGCGACAGCGCGCCTGATTTTACTGCCGAGACCACCGAAGGCACGATCCGGTTCCATGACTGGCTGGGCGACTCGTGGTGCGTGCTGTTTTCCCACCCGAAGGACTTCACCCCGGTGTGCACCACCGAACTCGGCTACATGGCGAGCCTCAAGCACGAGTTCGAAAAGCGCAATTGCAAGATCATTGGTCTGTCGGTCGATTCCGTCGACGACCATCGGCGCTGGAAGAAAGACATTGCCGAAACCCAGGGCCACGAGGTCAACTATCCGATGATCGGCGATCCCGATCTCAAGATCGCCAAGCTTTACGGCATGCTGCCGGCCAACGTCACCGGCTCCGCCCAGGGCCGAACACCTGCCGACAATGCTACGGTGCGCACCGTTTACGTCATCGGGCCGGATAAGAAGATCAAGCTGATGATCAGCTATCCGATGAGCACCGGGCGCAACTTCGACGAGATCCTGCGCGTCCTCGATTCGCTGCAACTCACCGCCAAACATGCGGTGGCCACGCCGGTGAACTGGCAGAAGGGCGACGACGTGATCATCCTAGCCTCGGTGTCGGATGAGGACGCCAAGAAGAAGTTCCCGCAAGGGTGGAAAGCGCCCAAGCCTTATATCCGCCTGGTGCCGCAGCCTGCCGGCGACTCCTAAGGCGGCTGCTTGAGCAGCGTCTCGGAATGGATCGCCGGGTCAAGCCCGGCGATGACGTCGACATGGGCCGGAAGGGTTCCGTCATGAAGCTCCACTTCAATCCCGCTTCGCCATTCGTCCGCATGGTGCGGGTGACGGCCCATGAAGCCGGCGTTGCCGACCACATCGAGATTATTCCCACTGGGGCGATCTCGCCTGTCGAGGTCCACCAAAGGCTGGCCGCCGACAATCCGCTGGGCAAGATCCCCTGCCTGGTCACCGACCACGGCCATGCCCTCTTTGACGCCCGCGTCATCTGCGAGTACCTGGCCCACCATGGCGGCCACAAGGGGCTGTTTCCGGACGAGCCGGTCAAGCGCTTTCGTGTGCTCACCGTTCAGGCTTTGGCCCACGGCATCGCCGATGCTGGGGTGCTTTACCGCTACGAGACCGCCATGCGGCCCAAGGAGCTGCGCTGGGAAGCGTTTGGCGAGCGCCAGTTCAAGCGCATCGACGCCGCCCTTGACGCGCTCGATGAGCGCTGGGCCGGGGATCTGGCCGAGGTGACCGCGGGTTCGATCGCGGCGGCCTCAGCGCTCAGCTATCTTGACTTCCGCTTTGCCGATCGGCCGTGGCGCGAGGGCAGGCCGCGGCTCGCCGGCTTCTACGAGGCCTTCACCAAGCGACCCTCCATGCAAACCACCGAACTCGCCAATCCAACCTAGCCCGAAGACTCCCAGGCGGGGAATTACCACCGCCTGGGGTGGGTTGCTCAGGAGCGGAAGGACCGCGGTCCTCCCCGGCGTCGATTCGCCTGCCGCGATGTCCTCGCTCTGCCACAGCGAATTACGATCCGTAGGGATAGCCATAATGGCTGTGGACACTGCGGCCATAGTCGCGCTCGCTCGACCAGGGATCCTCGTCGCGGCCGTAGCGCGGAGCCCCTTCCAGTTGCGATCGATCGAGGTCGACTACAAAGCCGCCCATGCTGGTATCGTAGTCGAGCGCCTTCCACGGCAGCGGATGGTAGCTCTCCCCGATTCCGAGGAAACCTCCGAACGACATCACCGCATAGGCTACCTTTCCGGAATACTTGTCGACCATGAAGTTGTAGACCTCGCCCAGATGCTCCCCCTGGCGGTTGTAAACCGGCGTTCCCTCCACCTTGTTCGACGCAATAAGGCGGTTTGTCTCGTCCACAGGGATATCGTCTGACGTGGACGGTCTTGTCGCGTACTCAGCCATGGTTACCTCCATTACAGTGCCATCGGCAACAGTGCCGACTTTCTTCCGTCATGTGACTGGCTCGGCACAGGTCGGGCTGAAACGCTCCCAAGACGGACAGGTTCCTCGCTGGTGGGGCCGATCAAGGGACCATGGCCACATCGATCCCAGTCCCACGATGGGATAGCTTGTGCGACCCTGCCGATGTGATACGCAAGAACCGCGCGCAATCGGGAGAGGGGAGCCGGCAATGGCCTATGGCTGCAACCACACCATTCACAAGGTCGATCATCATTTTGGCTGGAACAACGCCAACGCGCCGGTCCTGCGGGTAGCACCGGGCGAGAGCGTCGAGTTCGAGACCGTCGATTCTTCTGGTGGACAACTCAAGCGGGACTCTACGGTCGCCGCAGTGGCCTCGCTCGACTTCGGCAAGATCAATCCGGTGACCGGACCGGTCTTCATCGACGGCGCCGAACCGGGCGACGCCATCAAGGTAAAAATCCTCGGCTTCTCACCCTCGGGCTGGGGGTGGACCGCCAACATTCCGGGCTTCGGCCTGCTGGCCGACCAGTTCACCGACCCGGCGCTGCATATCTGGCGATACGACACCGGCTCGATGTCGCCGTCCGCCTACGGCCCCGGCGGGAAAGTTCCGCTGAAGCCGTTCTGCGGCACCATCGGCCTGGCGCCAGCCGAGGCGGGAAACCTGAGCATCGTGCCGCCGCGCCGCGTCGGCGGAAACATGGACATCCGCGATATCTGCGAAGGCACCGAGCTTTGGCTACCGGTCGGGGTGGCGGGCGGCCTGTTCTCGCTCGGCGACACCCACGCCGCCCAAGGCGACGGCGAGGTCTGCGGCACGGCCATTGAGAGCCCCATGTCGGTGGCGCTTGTCTTCGAGTTGGAGAAAGGGGCCAAGCTGGAGTTTCCACGGTTCCGCACGCCCGGTCCGGTGACCCGTCATTTCGACGCCAAGGGCTATGACGTGACGACCGGTATCGGTCCCGATCTGATGCAAGCGACGCGAGCGGCTGTGATGAACATGATCGATCTGTTGAGCCGCAGCCACGGCATGTCTGGCGTGGATGCCTACATGCTGTGCAGCGTCGCTGGCGACTTGCGGATCAGTGAGATCGTCGATCAGCCGAACTGGGTGGTATCGTTCTATTTCCCGCGCGTGGTCTTCGACTAACCCAAGCGACACGTGATCGCCGGGGTCATGACAGGACGGACCGCTCAACTGCGATCCCAGTTGAGTTCAGCCGAAGCAAAGAGGGGAAATGCAACGATTCATCCGATCAGTTCGCCAGTTTCCGCTGGAGTTCGTTTTTCTTTCAACCTTATTGGCGGCTCCGTTGCTGCAGGCGCCGGCTTGACGACCCCGAAATCCGCCAGAATGGCATAGAGGCTGGGAATGACGACCAGCACCAGAACCGTGGACGCCAGCAGTCCGAAACTGACCGATATGACCAGCGGCTTGAGCACCTGGGCCTGGGTGCTGGTCTCGGCAAGCAGCGGTACCAGCCCTGCAATGGTCGTCGTCGACGACACGAAGATGGCCCGGAACCGATCACGGCTTGCCTGTCCGGCTGCGGCCACCACATCAAGGCCGGCTTCAATGTGGGCCTTGATGAACTGCACCAGCAGAATCGAGTTATTGACCACTATGCCGGCCAGCGAGGCGGCGCCGACGAGGGACGGCATGGAGATGTTGTAACCCATGAGCGCATGCCCCCACAGCGCACCGATGAAGGCGAAGGGAATTGCCGTCATGACGATCAGCGGCTCGACATAGCTTCGGAACTGGAACGCCAGAACTATGAAAATGCCGATGAGGCCGATCAGAAAGGCCCGCTGAATGGAGGCCGCCGTTTCCTCTGACCTCGCAGCCTGACCCTTGACTTCGACCCGGAGATCAGAGTGGCGGGTCAGCAGACCGGGCAGAAAGCTCACCTGCATGTCGGCGACGATGGCTTGGGCATTGCCCTTGCGGCTGTCGACATTGGCTTGGACGGTGACAGTGCGCTCTCCAGCGATGCGGGTGATCTTGGCGAAGCCGCGCCCCGACTGGACCGTGGCGACCGTCGGCAGCGGCACCTGCTGACCATCCGGCAGCGTGACGGTGAAATCGTCGAGATCGTCCAGATTGTCGCGGTCCTGGATCGGCTGGCGCGCCAGGATATCGTAAGATTCGCCGTTGAACTGGACCGTGCCGGCCACCGTCCCGAGGAAACCCGCACGCAGCTGATCGGCCACACTTTGGGCCGTGAGACCGATTGCATGGGCGCCCTCTGCCAGCCTGACACGCAGCTCCGGCTTGCCGGGCCTGAGATCGTGCATGACGTTGTAAGCGCCGGCATAGCCAGCCACCCAGTCGGCGACCTCCTGGGCGGCCGCGTTCATGACGTGCAGGTCGTCGCCGATGATCCTCACCTCGATCGGAATGCCCTGGGGGCCGAACCCCGGCTCCTGGATGACGAGAGCGACGATCCCGGGGATCGGTCCGATGGCATTCAGCCAGCGCTCGGTGATCTCGTCGAGCGTCGTGGCGCGCCGGTCGGCGCTCAGCAGGTCGACATTGACAGTGGCGACGTGCGGGCCCTTTTCTCCGGCGCTGGCGTTCTCGGCGTAACGCACCTGGACCGACTGCAACAGGGCGGCACCCCCGGGCTGGCGAGGGGTCAGCGCACGGTCGACCTCTTCGGCCGCCGCAACGACTTGCTCGACGACGCGTTCGGTGCGTGCCAATGGGGTGCCCTGCGGCAGCAGAATTCGCGCTTCGAGCACGTCGCCATCGATGTCCGGGATCGCTTCGCGGGCGATGTGGCCGCCAGCCATATAGCCCGCCGAACCCAGTAGTATGACGAGCAGAATGCCGGTCAGTCCATATCGCCAGCGCACCGCCAGGTCCACACTGGTGCCGACGACATGCTCGCGCACCCAGGCGAAGCTGCCATCGATGGTGAGGCGCAATCGCGAGTCCGCGGTCTGACGGACCCGCTCGATGGGGTGCTTGAGATGATGCGGCAGGATCAGGAACGCCTCGACCAGGCTGACGGCCAAGGCCGCGATCAGTACGATGGGAAGAACCTCGAGCACGGCGCCGAGTTCACCGGCTAGGAACGCCAGGGGCGCAAACACCACCACGGTTGTGATGAAAGACGATACAACGCCGGGCAGGACCCGACGCGTGCCGACCACCACCGCTGCCAGGCCGCTGTCCTCGAGGCGGGCACCGGTGGCCACGCTATCGGTGATGACGATGGCATCGTCCATGACGATGCCGATGGCCATCAGCAGCGCCACCAGCGTCATCAT
>CAYWVA010000114.1:0-1700 GCA_964461545.1 uncultured Rhizobiaceae bacterium
AAGAACCGGCGTCGGCGCTGCTCGGTGCTGATTGAGCGGCAAGGGTCGGGTGGCACCACTAGGCTGCTGATCGATACCTCGCCCGATCTGCGCCAGCAGCTTTTGGACGTCGGCGTCGGGGTGCTCGATGCCGTGCTCTACACCCACGATCACGCCGACCACACCAACGGCATCGACGAGCTTCGGGCGATTGCGCTCAACACGCGAGCCCGGGTGCCGGTGTGGGCCGACCAGCGCACCAGCGATGTCCTGATGAACCGATTCAGCTACTGCTTCCAAATGGCTCCCGGCAGCGATTACCCGCCGATCCTGCGGCTCAACCGGCTGACGCCCGGCAAGTCCGTGGAGATCGACGGACCCGGCGGCGCCATTGCGGCGCTGCCGTTCGAGGTCGAGCACGGCACCATCCGGGCGCTGGGCTTTCGCATCGGCAAGGCCGCGTATACGCCGGATCTTAACGGAATTCCGGAAGGAAGCCTTTCGGCGCTGTCGAATCTGGATTTGTGGATCGTCGATGCGCTGAGGCTGAGGCCGCACCCGAGCCATTTCACGCTCGAAGAATCGCTGCAATGGATTGGCCGGCTGAAGCCAAAACGCGCCGTCCTGACCAATATGCATATCGATCTCGACTACGAGACGTTGAGCCTCCGATTGCCTCCGCACGTCGAACCGGCCTATGACGGCATGGCCTTGGACATCGGCCTGGCCGAAGCCGGTAGCGCGGAAGAGCCGATAATGCGCTCAAACGCTGGCGGCTAACTCCCAGGAACTTCGGAAACAAATAAATCTTCCATAATACATCTTATGCGAATTGGCCCAATGTTGCGGACGACGCCATGGACCCCACCAACCTCGATCCCCGCTCCATCGCAACACTCAGGAGCATCATGCGGGCGCTGCGCGACGCTGAGACCGGCTGTCCGTGGGACCTCAAGCAGACCTTCGAGACCATCGCACCCTACACGATCGAGGAAGCCTATGAGGTGGCCGAGGCCATCGCGCGCGGGTCGCGCTCGCAGCTGTGCGGCGAGCTCGGCGACCTGCTGCTGCAGGTCGTCTACCATGCCCAGATGGCCGAAGAAGAACGCGCCTTCAGCTTCGACGACGTCGTGGAAGCGATCTCAGCCAAGATGATCCGCCGCCATCCCCATGTGTTCGGCGATGCCGCTTCGCGCGCCCGGCCGCCGGCCAAGGGCTTCTGGGAAGCCGCCAAGGCTGAGGAGCGCGCCCGGACGGCGAACCCCGAGGGCCTGCTTGACGACGTGCCGATGGCACTACCGGCACTGGCTCGCGCCGTAAAGCTTCAGGCACGCGCGGCACGGGCCGGCTTCGACTGGCCAGTCGCGGCCGATGTGGTCGCCAAGATTGCGGAGGAGGCCGGCGAGCTTGCCGCTGCCGCCCAGGGTGATGCGGCGGACAAAGGCCCCGTCGCGGAGGAGCTGGGCGATCTATTGTTTGCGGTTGCCAACCTTGCCCGCCACCTCGAGGTCGATCCGGAGACCGCGCTGAGGTCGGCCAATGCCAAATTCGAGCGCCGCTTCCGATTCATCGAGCGCGAGCTCGAGCAGCGCGGCAAGCGCCCAGAAACCTCAACGCTCGACGAGATGGACGCCTTCTGGGACGCCGCCAAGGCTGCCGAACGGGGACAGTAGGGCGTCACCCTACTCCGCCGCGGCGCGGCGCGCCGGCACGAGCAGTCT
>CAYWVA010000114.1:1800-7666 GCA_964461545.1 uncultured Rhizobiaceae bacterium
CCGGGACGCCGCGCGGCTGCCAGGGCGAGCGCTGCACGGGTGTCGGGCGCCAGCAGATCGGCCTTGTTCCACACCTCGATGATCTCCGAGCGCCGCTTTTCGTCGATCCCCAGTTCGTCGAGAACCCGGTCGACATCGCCCGCCTGGGCCTCGGCTTCCTGGTGGGCCACATCGCGGACATGCAGGATGATGTCGGCCTGCAGCACCTCTTCAAGCGTTGCGCGGAATGCCGCGATCAGGTTCGTCGGCAGGTCGGCGATGAAGCCCACCGTGTCGGAGATGATGGCCTCGCGACCATGGGGCAGCCGGACCCGCCGCATGGTCGGATCGAGGGTGGCGAACAAAAGGTCGCGTGCATCCACTCCGGCCGCCGTCAAGGTGTTGAACAGCGTCGATTTTCCTGCATTGGTGTAGCCCACGAGCGCCACAATGGGGAACGGCACGCGCTCCCTGCCCCGCCGGTGCAGCTGGCGCGTGCGCTTGACCTTGTCGAGCTGCTTTTCGATACGGGTCAGCCGCTCCTGGATGAGCCGCCGGTCGGCCTCGATCTGGGTCTCGCCGGGGCCGCCGATGAAGCCGAAGCCGCCGCGCTGGCGCTCAAGATGGGTCCAGGAGCGCACCAGCCGGCTCTTCTGATAGCTGAGATGGGCATGCTCCACCTGCAGCGCGCCTTCCCGGGTGCGCGCCCGGCGACCGAAGATCTCCAGAATCAGGCCGGTGCGATCCAGCACCTTGGCTTTCCAGGCCCGCTCCAGGTTGCGCTGCTGGCCGGGCGACAGCTGGGCATTGACCACCACCAGCTCGGCCTCGCGCTCGGCAACGAGAGCCGCGATCTCGGTGACCTTTCCGCGCCCCACGAGAAAGGACGGTACCGGGGTCCCCAGCCGCACGACGATGTCGCCCACGACCTCGACGTCAATCGCCCGGGCAAGCCCCACGGCTTCACCCAGTCGCGACTCGGCCGAACGGTCGGAGTGCTCCTCGCCGCCTGCACGTCGATCGATATGAACGACCAGTGCGCGCGTCAAACGGCGGCCGGCGCCATCATCTGTCGACTGGCCACCGCCGCCCTGCACTCGCTGCAACTCAGCTTTCCTGCGTCCCATCGTCCTCGAACAGACTGACCGGCTGTCCAGGCATGATGGTCGAGATAGCGTGCTTGTAGACAAGTTGCGACAGGCCGTCCCGACGCAGCAGCACGCAGAAATTGTCAAACCAGGTGATCACCCCCTGGAGCTTGACGCCGTTCACCAGGAAGACCGTAAGGGCGACCTTGTGTTTACGCACATGATTGAGAAAGGTGTCCTGCAAGTTCTGAGGCTTGTTATCCTGTGCCATCTTTGGCCCTCGCGGGGGTCGGCAAGGGCACGGCCTTCGACGAACGTCATCCCCGGGCCGTTGTTCTTCGGGTCATCGACGACCGCTCCCCCGCTTGCACGGCCGTCCAGGCTGTCGAAACTAGCATAGTTCGCCAGGCTCTGCGACCACCAATCACAGATTCGGTGCGGCGGTAGCAGCGTACGCTAGAAATACTCGAGACTGACCCGGAACATGTGCTGCAGGTCAGCAATGCGGTCCTTGAGAGCAAACACGATCACCTTGTCATGGGGTTTGATCACCGTTTCGCCGCGTGGAATCACCACCGTGTCGCCGCGCACGATGGCGCCGAGGCGAACCCCCTCAGGCAACTTGGCCTGGCGCAGGGGCACCCCGACCACCGAGGAGGTCTCCAAAGCCTCGGCTTCGACAATCTCGCCTTCGCCGTTCTGCACCGGATGGACGCCGCGAATGCGGCCACGCCGCACATGCTTGAGAATGCTGGAGACGGTGACGGAGCGCGGGTCGATGAACGAATCGATGCCGAGCGGCGTGGCGAACGGCCTCACGCTCAGGGTCGACACCAGGGCCATAACGTTGGCGGCGCCTTCCTGCTTTGCCAGCATGGCCGACAGCACGTTGACCTTTTCGTCATTGGTGAGCGCAATGTAAGCATCGGCCCGGTTCACGCCGGCCTCGCGCAACAGCTCCTGGTCGAGGGCGCTGCCATGCAGGATGACGGTACGGTGGAGCGTCTCGGCCGCCGCCTCGGCGCGCTCGCGGCTTGCCTCGATGATCCGCACCCGTGTGCCCGGATCGCGCTCCTCGATCTTGCCCGCGACATACAGGCCGATGTTTCCGGCACCGCCGATAAGCACCCGGCTCGGCGGTTTTTCCTCATGGCCGAAAAGCCCCAGAGTGCGGGTAGTCTGAGAGTGCTCGGCGATCACATAGACGAGGTCGCCGATGTGCATCTGGTCGTTTCCGCGGGGAACAAACAGCTCGTCCTTGCGCACGATCCCCACCACCACCGCGTTAAGATCGGGGAACAGTTCCGTCAGCTGCGACAGCGGGGTATCGACCACCGGGCAGTCCTCCCGCAGCGTGATGCCCATCGCCACCACCCGTTCCTCGGCGAAATAGATCGCCTCGAAGGCCCCGGGCAGCGCCAGCCGGCGCAGGACCATGTCGCCGACCGCAAGCTCAGGCGAAATCACCACGTCGATGGCAGTGTTGGCGCGGGTGAACAGGTTCCGGTATTCCGGCAAGAGATAGGACTGCGCCCGCACCCGGGCGATCTTGGTGGGGATGTTGAAGATGGCGTTGGCCACCTCGCAGGCCATCATGTTGACCTCGTCGATGTGGGTGACGGCGATGATCATGTCGGCATCGCCCGCCCCTGCCCGCTCCAGCACATCGGGATGGGCGCCGTGACCCACGATCCCCTGGACGTCAAGGCTGTCGCTCAGCGACTGCACCAGGCCGGGAGCGTTATCGATGACCGTGACGTCGCTGTCTTCGCCTGCCAGGCGCTCGGCGATTCCGCGCCCGACCTGGCCGGCGCCGCAGATGATGATTTTCATGGGAGCCTGTTGTCCCGCCTCGTATCGCCCGGACATCGCGACGACCCGGTCGGGCCAGCGGAGCCCGAGCCGGACGAGTGTTTCTGGGCGCGAAGCACGGCGGGGTCAAGCCCGACCATAAGCGATGGCGGGCGCGCCAGCCGACAGCGTTAGCTGGCCACCAGCTCGTCGAGCCGTCCATGGCCGTTGGTGGCCAGTCCCAGAAGCTTCATCTTGCGGTGCAAAGCGGAGCGCTCCATGCCGACGAATTGCGATGTGCGCGAGATGTTGCCGCCGAACCTGGTGAGCTGGGCAGTAATGTAGTCGCGCTCGAAAATCTCGCGCGCTTCTCGCAGCGGCAGTGACATGATGTGCTCGGAGCTCAGGCCATTGATCCCGGCCGGAACGGCAGAGCCGATGTCGTTGGGCAGCATGTCGGCGGTGATCTCGCTGCCGGCCTCGCCGCTGGCCAGGATCAGGACGCGCTCGACATTGTTGCGCAACTGGCGCAGGTTGCCCGGCCAGTCGTGCATCTGCAGCACCGAGATGGCATCATCGCAGAACCGGCGCACCGGCTGGCCCGACAGCATCGAGTACTGCTGGGCGAAGTAGCCCACCAGCTCGGGAATGTCTTCGCGCCGCTCCACCAGCGCCGGCAGCCGTATCGGCACCACGCTCAGGCGGTGGAACAGATCTTCGCGGAACAGCCCCTGAGCGATCAGCGCCTCGAGGTCACGGCTGGTCGAAGACACGATGCGCACGTCGACCCTGACCTTCTTGGCTCCCCCGACCCGCAGAAAAGTCTGGTCGACGAGGACCCGCAGCACCTTGCCCTGGGTCTCCAGCGGCATGTCGGCGATCTCGTCAATCAGCAGGGTGCCGCCATGGGCCTCCTCGAGCGCACCCACGCGAACCGTGCCTCCGGCTCGATCCTCGATGCCGAAGAGCTGCTCCTCGAGCCGTTCGGGGGCGAGGGTGGCGGCCGGCAGTATCACGAACGGCCCCGATGCCCTGAGCGACCAGGCGTGCAGCGTGCGGGCGACCAGCTCCTTGCCGGAGCCGAGCGGCCCGAAGATCATCACCCGGCTATTGGCCGGGGCGATCTTGCGGATCGTCTGGCGCAGCTGCCTGGTCGGCACCGAGGCGCCGAGCAGTTCGGTCTCGGTGCCGGCGCGGCCACGCAGCTCGACGTTCTCCCGCTTGAGCCGCGAAGCTTCCAACGCCCGGCCGACCACCAGCACCAGTCGGTCGGCCTTGAAGGGTTTCTCGATGTATTCGTAAGCACCGCGCTTGATGGCCGAAACCGCCGTCTCGATATTGCCGTGGCCTGAGAACATGACCACTGGCAGATCCTGATGCTGCTCCCTGACCATGCTCAGCAACTCAAGGCCGTCCAGCCGAGAGCCCTGCAGCCAGATGTCGAGCAGGATCAATGAGGGCCTGCGCTCCTCGATGGCCGCCAGGGCGGAGTCGCTGTCATGGGCGATACGCGCATCGAAGCCCTCGTCCTGCAGAATGCCGGCAACGAGCTCGCGAATATCAGCCTCGTCGTCGACGATTAGAATGTCGGCTGCCATATTTCCCCTCCCGCTTCGCTCATACCGCCCCGATGGCGTCGCCGGCCAGGTCGGCTTCGGCCCCATTCGGCGGCGCGCGACCCGACGGTGACCCGCTCATTGGAAAAATGAGCCGCACCAGGGCGCCCTGACCGCTGTCGAAGGTGTCCGGTGCGTCCATGAGTTCAATGTCGCCCCCATGCTCTTCCATGATTCGCTTGACGATGGCGAGACCAAGGCCGGTGCCCTTTTCGCGCGTCGTCATGTAGGGCTCGGTGAGCCGGCCGCGGTCCTTGCGCGGCAACCCTATTCCGTTGTCGACCACTTCCACGACCGCGGCCTCACCGTCGACCGCCACGGACACTTTGATCCGCGCCGGCGGCTCGGCACCGTTCTGCGGCCGGGCCTCGATCGCCTCCTTGGCGTTCTTGACCAGATTGGTGACCGCCTGGGCGACGAGCCGACGGTCGATCGGCAAGATCAGAGGGCTGTCCGGCAGGTCGAGCCCGAACTCGATGTCGCTGGCGCTCACCCGCTGAAGCACCATGGCCTCCTTGACGACCTGGCCGAGGTCCTGCGGTTCCAGCGCGGCGCTCGGCATACGGGCGAAGGCGGAAAACTCATCGACCATGCGGCCGATGTCGCCAACCTGTCGGATGATCGTTTCGGTACATTGCTCGAACACTTGCGGGTCAGTGGTGATCTCGCCGCGATACTTGCGCTTGAGCCGTTCCGCCGAGAGCTGGATCGGGGTCAGTGGGTTCTTGATCTCATGGGCGATGCGCCGTGCGATATCGGCCCAGGCGGAGTTGCGCTGCGCCGCCACCAGCTCGGTGATGTCATCGAAGGTTACGACACAGCCATGTTCGTGCTCGCTCGACCGGCCCGTGGAGACCCGGACGACGAAGCTGCGCTCCTGGGCCTCGACCTTCATATTCACCTGGACCTGTGCGGAGCCCGACGACTTGGCCAGCGCCTGCTCGTAGACCGGCCGCATGGCCTCGATCGCCTCGGGAAACGGGCGGCCAATGAGGAGAGATGCCTTGGTCCGCAGCAGTCGGACTGCGGAGTGGTTCACCAGCGTAATCCGCCCGGCAGAATCGAGCCCGACGACCCCGGCTGTCACTCCAGCCAGGACCGCCTCGGTGAACCGACGGCGCGTGTCGAGCTGGTCGTTGGCGGCCACCAGTTCATTGCGCTGCGCCTGCAGCTGCTCGGTCATCTGGTTGAAGGCCTGGCCGAGAGTGGCCAGGTCGCCAGCCGCGCGGTCGAGCCGAACCTTGGCATGGAGATCGCCGCGCGACACCCGGCGCGCGGCATGAACCAGACCGACAATCGGCTCCACCAGCCGATCGGCGAACCACAGGCCGAGCCACACCGCGGCCAGCAGGAAGACAAAGGTAACACCGGCATACATCAGCGCGAAGGTGA
>CAYWVA010000115.1:0-7621 GCA_964461545.1 uncultured Rhizobiaceae bacterium
CCATTCGCCACTCACCATTCGCCAAAGGTGGGCGCCGGCTGACCGCAAGCGAGCCTGACCTCTTATATCCCGCCGGCCGCTGGCCTATGGTCGCCCGGGGACAAACACCAGGAGAATCGACAAATGGCTTCACTGACGGGAAAGGTCGCGGTGATCACCGGCGGGGCGAAGGGCATCGGGCTGGCTTGCGCCGAGCGCCTGGCGGCCGATGGTGCCAAAGTCGTCATTGCCGACATCGAGGAGACGGCCGGAGAAGCTGCCGCCGCCGAAATGTCCGCCAGCGGCCGTGAAGCGATGTTTGTGACCTGCGACGTCTCCAAGAAGCTCGATATTCGCAACCTGGTGACGGCGACGCTCGACGCCTATGGCGCCATCGACATTCTCGTCAACAATGCCGGCATCGTCGCTGCCGGTGATTTTCTCGACATTTCCGAGGCCGATTTCGACCGCGTTCTGGCGGTCAACCTCAAGGGCGCGTTTCTGGTCGGCCAGGCGGTCGCCCGCCAGATGGTCGAGCAGGTCAACGGCGGGGCCAAGCCTGGCTCGATCGTCAACATGTCCTCGATCAACGCGGTGTTCGCCATTGCCAACCAGGTTCCCTATACGATCTCCAAGGGCGGCATGAACCAGCTCACCAAGGTCATGGCGCTGGCCCTTGCCCCCCATGGCATCCGGGTGAACGCCATCGGCCCGGGCTCGATCATGACCGATATCCTGAAGTCGGTGGCCGACGACGAGGAGGCGCGGCGGCGGATCCTGTCGCGAACCCCGCTCGGGCGCATCGGCGAGCCCGCCGAGATCGCCGCCATCGCCGCCTTCCTGGCTTCAGACGATGCCAGCTACATTACCGGGCACACCATCTATGCCGACGGCGGTCGGCTGCCGCTCAACTCCACGGTGCCGGTGCGGGGGTGAGACTTTGCGCGGCCGGGCGATCAGTCGTGCTTGTCGTCATCGTCTTGCGGCTCGCGCTTGAGCGCCTGGAGCCGCGCCAGGACCTGGTCGGGGTCGTATTCGGCCTCGATCCGCTCCGCCTCGACGTGCTCAGGCGCAGCGGGCTCCGGCTCAGGCGGCGTTGCGGTCGTGTGGCTGGCCGGCAGCAGCGTCTTGGGCGTTTCCGTCATACCCTTGGCGATCCGGCTCGCCGCCTTCTGCACCACAAGATCGAGGTCGAGCTGCGAGCACAGGCCCAGAGTGACCGGATCGACCGGCTTGATCGCCGAGGCGTTCCAATGGGTGCGCTCGCGGATCGCCTGGATGGTCGGCTTGGTGGTGCCGACCAGCTTGATGATCTGAGCGTCGCTGAGCTCGGGATGATAGCGCAACAGCCAGGCGATGGCATCGGGCCTGTCCTGGCGCCGCGAAACCGGTGTGTAGCGCGGCCCGCGCCGGGTCTTGGCGACCGGGATGCCGGTACTGGATTGGGAGATTTTGAGGCGGTAGCTGGGATCGGCCTCGCCCTTCTCGATCTCTTCGCGAGTCAGTTGGCCACTGGCCACCGGATCGAGCCCCTTGATCCCCTGGGCCACGTCACCATCGGCGATCCCCTTCACCTCGAGCGGGTGCAAGCGGCAGAAATCGGCGATCTGATCGAATGTCAGACCGGTGCTTTCAATCAGCCAAACGGCGGTGGCCTTGGGCATCAACGGTGCGTTGGACATACGCGAAATCCTTTCTTCAGAACGGCTGGTTCTGATCTGCACGGGGCAGAACCTTTGCGGAACGGCGGATATATAGGACCGGTAGCGGTCGGGCAACGTCTAGCGCTCGGTGAGCTTGAGCTCGATGCGCCGATTGCGCGTCTTGGCCTCCTCGGTATCGCCGGCATCGATCGGCTGGAACTCGCCAAAGCCAGCCGCGACGAGGCGGTTGGGTGGCACCCCCCGGTCGATCAGCAGACTGACCACGGCGAGGGCCCGCGCCGAGGACAGCTCCCAGTTCGAACGGAATGCCGAAGAACGGATCGGATCGATGTCGGTGTGACCGTCAACCCGCAGCACCCAGGCGATGTCTTCAGGGATCTGCGACTCCAATTCGACGATTGCGGCGGCAAGCTTGGCAAGCTCCTCGAGCCCCGCTGGATTGATATCGGCCGAGCCCTTTGGGAACAGCACCTCGGACTGGAACACGAAGCGGTCCCCGACGATCTCGATATCGGAGCGCTGCGACAGGATTGCGCGCAGCCGGCCGAAGAACTCCGAACGGAAGCGGGCAAGCTCCTGCACCCGCTGGGCCAGCGCCGCGTTCAGTCGGCGCCCGAGATCGGCGATGTGGGTCTTGGATTCGCTCTCGCGCGATTCGGCCGCCTCGAGCGCATCGTTGAGCATGGCGAGCTGTCGTCTCATGGCACCGAGCTGCTGATTGAGAAGCTCGACCTGGGCGAGGGCGTCAGAGGCAATCCGCCGCTCCTGGTCGAGAGCGGTTTCCAGGCCGCTGATGCGCGATCCGGCCGTCTCGCGGCGCGCGTCGAAGGCATCCATGAGCCCCTGCATCCGGCTCGACTCGTCACGCGCCGCCCTGAGGTCGTCGGTCAGTGCGGCAAGGGTGGTTTCGACTTCAGATTTCGCCGACCGCTCCAGCGCCAACAGCTCGCTGAGCTCGGCGATCTGGCCTCTCAGCGTGCTCAGCACGGTATCCTGGCCGGTAATCTCGCGCGCCAGCAGGAATTGAGCGATCATGAACACCGACAACAGAAAGGTGATGACCAGCAGGAGCTGGGCCATGGCATCGACAAAGCCAGGCCAGTAGTATGTGCCCTCGGCCGTCCGGCCCCTGCGCGACAAGCCTCGTGGCAAAACTCACTCCTCCGGTCGGCGGGCCGGACGGAAGGCGGGGCGGAGCCGCCCGGCATGACTTGTCGTATGAGGCGCCTCCTGGGGCGCCGCCGCCTGGGGGGCTTCGCTGCCAGCGCGGGCCAGCAGTCGCCGGATTTCCGATTGATGCTCCGACTGGGTATGGGCCCACTGGCGTGCGACCTTCTGCTCTTCGCGCATCTGCTGCACAAGCCCCTCGACGGCGCCGGCCAAGCGCTCAAGCGATTCGGCCGACTCCCCGCCGCCCTCTTCGCCGGCGGGATAGCCCGGATCGGCCAGCGCCTCATTCAGGGTGTGGCTGATGTGCTCGATGCCCCGTTGAATATGGGACAGATCGAGCTGCACATACGGCGGCATCGTCATGTGCCCACCGTCGCCGGCGGCGATATCGGTAATCGACGACAGCCAGTCCTCAAGGTCGTTGTAGAAACGATTTTGCGCTTGGCTTGCCTGCAGGTCGAGAAAGCCAAGGACAAGGGCGCCGGCCAAGCCGAACAGCGAGGAGGAGAACGACGTGCCCATGCCGGCGAGCGGCGCTTCGAGGCCGGCCTTGAGCTCCTCGAATATGGTCGCCGATTCGGCGGTCGAGACATCGAGCGAGCGGATTGTCTGGCCGACCGATGTCACCGTCTCGAGCAGACCCCAGAAGGTCCCCAGCAGGCCAAGAAAGATCAGCAGCCCGATCATGTAGCGAGATATGTCGCGAGCCTCGTCCAGCCGCGAGGCGAGCGAATCGAGCAGCGAGCGCATCGACAGCGGCGACAGCACGGTGCCCTGGCGATCGCGCAGCAGCGCCGCCATCGGGGCCAGCAGTCGTGGAGAATAGGGGATATCTAGCCCAGGCTCGGCAATGCGAAAGTGATTGACCCAGTTGACGTCGCGGAACAGCCGCCAGACCATGCGGAAGGCGTAGAGGATGCCGAGCAGGAGAACAAACAGAATCAGCCCATTGAGCCCGGGATTGGCCATGAACGCAGTGCGGAACTGCGGGTAGAGGATCGCCCCAACGATCGCCACCAGGATGGTGAACACCATCATCCTGATCAGATAGACCCGCGGCAGATCCACTGCCACGGACTCGCTGGTATCTGTCATGTCCGGGACCGGTCCTTCCGTACTGCCAGCCACCCCGACTCAGGCGTGCGCCAGCGGCAGTCTAGCATTTCTCGCGGTTGTGGCGAAGCGATGTCGGACGCCGGCCAGGGTTCGAGCCTAGCGAGGTTAAGTGCCAAGCGCCGCAGAGCGCTCACACGAATGGCGGAACGAGAGAGCTTGGTATGATCTGGGATACATCGATCTGGAGCAGAGAACCTTGCAGACCATCGACAACCCGTTCGGCTCGAGGTTGTCACCCATGTCTCAGGTACGTTCTGTCACCCATGTGTCCGGGCCGGACAAAGAAAAGATTGGCTCCCCGGGTAGGACTCGAACCTACGACCCAGCGGTTAACAGCCGCTTGCTCTACCAACTGAGCTACCGAGGAAGCGCGGGACGCCTCATAGCAGACTGCGATGGGCGATGAAAGCCCCTGGTGCACCGTTCAGCACCGTTCCGCCAAGCTTGCCACGATTGCTGGCGCGCCGTATGAAGCCAATATGGGCACACTCAAATTCGGTACCAAGACCATTGCCTTGCCGGCGAGCCGAATGGCCCGCATCGGCATCGGGATTGCTCTGATAATCGGGGGGATGCTGGGCTTCCTGCCGATCCTCGGTTTTTGGATGGTGCCGCTCGGGCTCCTCGTCCTGTCAATGGACATCCCGGCCGTTCGGCGCTGGAGGCGACAATTTCTGGTGTGGCTCGGCCCCCGGCTCAGGATGCGCTTCCCGTGGCTTGCGGCCAAGCTTGGGTTTGGCAACCACGACAGCAACGGGGTGACCAGGCCGTATCGGGCCCGAATGGAGTAGTTCGCGCTCAGCCTTCAAGGGATGCCCGCAGCTTCTTGGCCTGGGCGGCCAGCATCGCGTCGTCGGCGCGCTCCCCGGTATGGGGCTTGAGCGACACGCCCTTGTAGCGGGGCAGGACGTGGACGTGGCTGTGGAAGATCACCTGCCCGCCGGCCGATTCGTTGAACTGCTGGATGGTAATGCCGTCGGCTGCAAACGCCTTCATGGCGGCGGCGGCGACCTGCTGCACCTTCAGGTACAAGGCGGCAAGGTCGGTAGTGGAGATATCCAGGATGTTGCGTGACGGCGCCTTGGGAATCACCAGCGCATGCCCGTTGCTGCGCGGCATGATGTCCATGATCACAAGGGTGTTGTCGTCCTCGTGAACCTCGTGGCAGGGAAACTCGCCGCGCAGGATCTTGGCGAAAATGTTGTCGGTGTCGTACTCGGCCATGGCCTTCTCCCCGGTATCCGGGGTTTCACTAGCCGGCTTCATTGGTCTGTGTCAAAAGCCGTCCGCTTCCGGCTGACCGCGGCGGAAGGGCGAATGCTCGCCGAGCCAGAAACTGTCTTCCGCCACGGCGCGGCGTTCGCGCTCGAGGTAGTCTGCCACCGCATGGGCAAAGCGCCGGTCGACAATGTGATGGGCCGAATGGGTGAGGCTCGGCAGATAACCGCGCGCCAGCTTGTGCGGGCCCTGGGCGCCGGCCTCCACACGGGCCAGCCGATGGGCGATGGCGAACTCGATCGCCTGGTAGTAGCAGGCCTCGAAATGCAGGAACTCATGGTGCTCCGCAGTGCCCCAGTAGCGGCCATAGAGGGCATCTGAGCCGATCAGGTTCAACGCCCCGGCGATCGCCCGGCGCCCCCGGCGGGCCACAATGAGCAGGACGCGGCTCGCCATGGTCTCGCCGATCATCGAGAAGAACGAGCGGTTGAGATAGGGTGAGCCCCATTTGCGGCTGCCGGTGTCGAGGTAGAAGCCAAAGAAGGTGTCCCAGTGATGCTCCTTGATGTCGGAGCCGGTGAGCCATTCGAACTCGATGCCCGCCGCGCTCACCGCGGCACGTTCCTTGCGGATGTTCTTGCGCTTGCGCGAGGCCAGGGCGGCGAGGAAGTCTGAGAACTGCGAGTAGTCCTGGTTGTGCCAGTGGAACTGGGTGTCGGTGCGCTCCAGCCAGCCGATCGAGCCGAGGTCGGCCGCTTCGGCCTGGGTGAGAAAGGTGATGTGAACGGATGAGGCTTTGAGATTGCGGCACAACTCGGCGGCGCCGGCTGCGAGGTGACGGCGATGCGTGGCTTGCGCCGGACCAGGGGGGCTGAGCAGGCGCGGACCGGTGACGGGCGAGAACGGCACCGCGATCTGCAGCTTTGGATAATAGCGTCCGCCGGCGCGCTCATAGGCGTCGGCCCATCCCCAGTCGAAGACGAATTCGCCCCGGCTGTGCGACTTCAGATAGCATGGTGCGGCGGCGAGCAGGCGGCCTTGGGGCTCTTCCAGCAGCAGGTGCTGGGCCAGCCAGCCGGTACGGGGGCTCGTCGAGCCCGAGCGCTCGAGCGCCGCCAGGAAGGCGTGCGAGACGAACGGGTTCATCGGCTCACCCGGCGGATTGGCGCACCTATCCCAGCTTCGCCCATCGACGTCGCTCATCGAGGGGGCGACCCGAATGCGCACGCCGTGACTTAAAAGCTCGTTCATCAGGGCAGGAAACCCTCGAATGTGATCTGGTCGGCATAGCGCATCGACCAGCTGGCCGTCTGCACGTCGCTGACCGTCCAGCAGATCACCGGCAGCCCGGCCTGCCGGAAGGCGCGCGACGGCCCGTATGGCAGATCGTCCACATGATAGGACAGGAAATGCGGCCGGCTCCTGTCGACATGGCTGAAATGGCGCAGGCTCAGGCGACGGGCAAGTTCGAGCCCCGCATCACTCACCCGTTCGGCCACCATGCCGCGCACCGCCCAAGGTGCAATCGCGGCCAGCCCCGCCATGACATCGGGATCGAACGACATGAGCGCGAAGGGTCCGTCATATCGGCTGACAAGTTCGGCGGTGCGACGGGCCAGTGCCAGCGACCCGTCCCAATGGCTCTTGAGCTCGATCACCAGCGGAACGCGGCCCTGCACCTGGTGCAAAAGCTCCGCCAGCGTCAGCATGCGCTCGGACGTGTCCCGGAATGCCACCTCCTTGAGCGCCGCCGCCGGCTGGTCGATCACCCGGCCGATGGCGGTGGTGAGCCGATCGAGGCGGGCGTCGTGGAACACCATCGCCTGCCCGTCGGCGGACAGCTGCAGGTCGCACTCGATGGCATAGTCGCCGCTGATCGCCGCGTCAAAGGCGCTGGCGGTATTCTCCACGATGCGGCGAGCCCCGTCGTGCAGCCCGCGGTGGGCAATCGGGCGTTCGATGAGCCAGGCAAGCTTGCGCAAACGCGGGGCCCATCGCATGTCGAAGGTCACTCGACCTCGAACACGCCTTCGATCTCGACCGAGACATTGAGCGGCAGCGAGCCGGCGCCGACGGCGGAGCGGGCATGCTTACCCTTGTCGCCGAACACTTCCACCATCAGGTCGGAGGCACCGTTTACGACCTTCGGATGGTCGGTGAATCCGGGTTCGCCATTGACGAAGGCGACAAGCTTGACCACCCGTTTCACGCGGTCGAGGTTGCCGTCGAGCGCAGCCTTGACCTGGGCGATGACGTTGATGGCGCACATCCGCGCCGCTTCCTGCCCCTGTTCAACGCTGATGCCGCCGCCGACCTTGCCCTGAAAGTGGAACTTGCCGTCCTTGAGAGGCACCTGACCGGCGGTGAACACGAGATTGCCGGTCCTGACCCAGCCGACATAGTTGGCTACAGGGGCCGCCGGCGCGGGAATGGCGATCCCAAGCTCCTGCAGCCGCTTGTCAATCTCACCCATG